>CANGUJ010000148.1 GCA_947456845.1 Burkholderiales bacterium
GCGCGGCGGCGGCCAGCCCCGCCACGGCGCTGCGTGCGCGGTTGCGAATCGGCTTCATTGCGGCTTCTCCGCGGCGGCGGGCGCGTTGACGGCGGGCGCGGCCGGCGGCGGCTTCGCGGGCTGTTCCTCGACATCGCGCGGCGGGCGACGGCTTGCCGTCATCACGAAAAACAGGGGCACGAATATGGTGGCGATGAAGGTGGCGGCGAGCATGCCGCCGAATACGCCGGTGCCCATCGAGCGCCGCGCTGCGGCGCCCGCCCCGCTGGAGAACACCAGCGGTGTGACGCCGAGCACGAAGGCCAGCGAGGTCATCACGATCGGGCGGAAGCGCAGGCGGGCGGCCTTGAGCGCGGCGTCGACCGCCGTCATGCCTTCGAGGTAGCTCTGCTGCGCGAACTCGACGATCAGGATGGCGTTCTTGGCCGCCAGCCCGATCAGCACCACCAGGCCGATCTGGAAGTAGATGTCGTTTTCCATCCCGCGCAGCATCACGAAGGTGAGCGCGCCGCCGACCGCGAAAGGCACCGACAGCAGCACCGCCCATGGCAGCCTCCAGCGCTCATACAGGGCGGCCAGGATCAGGAACACCATCACCAGCGCCAGCCCGAAGGCGAGCGCGGAGGCGCTGCCGGTGCGCTTTTCCTGGAAAGCCTGCCCCGACCAGGTGATCTGGTAACCCAGCGGCAGCGTTTTCGCGGCGATCTCCTCAACGATGCGGATCGCCTCCCCCGAGGACACGCCGGGCCGGCCGGCGGCCAGCACTTTGGCGGCGACATAGCCGTTGAAGCGCTCGATCTGCTCCGGCCCGGTCAGGCTGCTCACCTGCAGCAGCGCCTTGAGGGGGATCATCTCGCCGCTGCCCGAGGCGCGCACGAACACGTTGCCGAGGTCCTCGGGCCGGGCGCGATAGGCCGCGTCGGCCTGTACCTGCACGCGGTAGGTGCGGCCGAACTTGTTGAAATCGTTCACATACAGCGAGCCCATGGTGCTCTGCAGCGCATCGAACACGTCGGTGATCGGCACGCCCAGCGCCAGCGCCTTTTCGCGATTGACCTCCACCTTGAGCTGCGGCGTGGTCGGGCGGAAGAAAGAGTTGACGCCGGTCATGCGCGGGTCGGCGCGCAGGGCGGCCAGGAAGTCCTGCGTCACCGCGAACAGCGCCTTGGGGTCGGCGTTGGTACGGCCCTGCACGTAGAGCTCGAGACCGCCGGCGGTGCCGAGCCCGCGGATGGCCGGGGGCGGGAACGAAAGCACCAGGCCCTCGCGAAAGCCTGCCCCCTTGCGGATGATTTCGCCGGAGACCTGCTGTGCCGAGGAGGTGCGGTCGGCCCAGTCGACCAGCGGCACGAACATGGTGGCCGCGTTGGTCTTGTTGCCGCCGCCGATCAGGTCCAGGCCGACGATGCCCAGCACATACTGCACCGCCGGGTTGCCCGACACCATCTTCTGCGCCTGGTCGGCCAGCTTGCCGGTGCGCTCCAGGGTCGCGCCGTCGGGCAGCTGGATCGAACCGAATACATAGCCCTGGTCCTCCGGCGGCACGAAGCTGCCGGGCACCTTCATGAACATCACCGCGCTGCCGCCGACCATGCCCAGGAACAGGACCACCGAAATGAAGCGATGACGGATCGCAGCGCCCACGAAGAACAGGAACAGCCGCGTCAGCCGCTCGAAGGCGAGATTGAAGGGATGGAAGATCTTCGACTCGTGATGCGCGCCCGCCTTCATCATGATGGCGCAGAGGGCGGGCGTGAGCGTCAGCGCGGTGAAGCCCGAGATCACCACCGCGATGGCCACCGTTACGGCGAACTGGCGGTACAGGGCGCCGGCGATGCCGCCCAGGAAGGCCACCGGCACGAACACGGCGCACAGCACCAGCACGATGGCGACGACCGCCCCGGACACCTCGCGCATCGCCTCCAGCGAGGCCTCGAAGGGCTTCATGCCGTTCTCGCGCATCAGGCGTTCGACGTTTTCCAGGACGACGATGGCGTCGTCGACCACGATGCCGATGGCCAACACCATGGCGAACAGCGTGAGCGTGTTGATCGAGAAGCCGACCATCCACAGGCCGGCGAAGGTGCCGATCAGCGAGATCGGCACGGCCACCATCGGGATGATGGTCGCGCGCACGGTCTGCAGGAACACGAACACCACCAGCACGACCAGGATGGCGGCCTCGAAGATGGTCTTGACCACTTCCTTGATCGAGGCGTCGACGAAGCGGGTGGTGTCGAACGGGATCGTGTAGTCGACATCCTCGGGAAAGCCGGCCTTGAGTTCCTGCATGCGCTTCTTGACCCGCTTGGCCACCTCCAGCGCGTTGGCGCCCGGCTGCAGGAAGGTCGCCATGCCGATGGTGGGCTTGCCATCGAGGGTGTTGAAGGTATCGTAGTTGAGCGCGCCCAGTTCGAGTCGCGCGATGTCCTTCAGGCGCAGCACGCCGCGGGGGCCATCGCCGCGCACCACGATCTCGCCGAATTGCTCGGGGTCGACCAGGCGTCCGGTCGCGGTCACGGTGTAGACCAGCGCCTGCCCCGGCGGGGCCGGTTCCGCGCCCACCTTGCCGGCGGCGAACTGCGCGTTCTGCGCGCGCAGCGCGTTGGCCACATCGGTCGGCGTCACCGACAGCATGGCCATCTTGTCCGGGCGTAGCCAGACCCGCATGGAGTAGTCGCGCGCGCCGAACACGGTCACGTCCGAGATGCCGGGCAGGCGTTTCAGTTCGTCCACCACCGAAAGCGTGGCGTAGTTGGACAGGTACAGGGTGTCGTACCTGGACTTGGGCGAGATCAGCGACACCACCAGCAGGATGTCGATGGAACGCTTCTGCACGATCACGCCGGCGCGGCGCACCTCGTCGGGCAGGCGCGGCAGGGCCAGTTGCACACGGTTGTTGAGGTTGAACACTGCCTGGTCGACATTGGTGCCGGGCTCGAAAGTCGCGGTGATGGTGACGGTACCGTTCGAGGAGGCGATCGAGCTGAAGAACGACAGCCGCTCGACGCCGGAGAGTTGCTCCTCGATAGGCGCCGCCACCGTGCGCGCCAGCGTTTCGGCCGAGGCGCCTGGATAGCTGGTGGTGATCGTGACGGTGGGCGGGGCGATTTCCGGATACTGCGAGACCGGCAGCACAAACGACGCCACCAGCCCTGCGATGACGATCAGGATGGCGATGACGCCGGCGAACACCGGTCGGAAGATGAAGAATCTGGACATTGCGATTCCTCAACCGGCCTTCTTGGCTTCGTCCAGCGATTTGCCGGCGGGCGCCGATGGGGCGGGGCTACCCGCTGCGCCTGCCGCGCTGCCCGGGGCCCCGGCGGGACCGCCCTTGGCCTGCTGCAGTTGCACGGTCACGCCAGGACGCAGGCGCAGCAGGTTGTCGACGATCACCTGGTCGCCGGGTTTCAGGCCCTTGAGGATGATCCAGTCCGCGCCCAGCCATGCGCCGGTCTCCACCGGGCGCGGCGTGGCCTTGTTTTCCGGCCCCAGCGTCCAGACATAGCGCCCGGCATCCCCCTGCAGCACCGCCGACTGGGGCACGACGATGGCTTCCTGCGAACCCGCCACCACCTGCGCGCGCACGAACTGGCCGGGCAAGAGGCGCAGGTCGGGATTGGCGAATTCGGCGCGCAGTTGCACGGTGCCCAGGCGCGTGTCCACGGTCGAACCGGCGAAATTGAGCCGCCCGGCGACCGGATGGGTCTTGCCGTCCGGCAGTACCAGGCGCACCTCGTTGCCGCGCCCGCCTTGCTTGCTGCCGGCCACGATCTGCCGCTCCGCCTCCGAGAGGGAGAAGCGCACCCACAGCGGGTCGGTCTGCGATACGGTGGTCAGGAGGCTGGAATCCGTCCCTGCGGTCACCAGGCTCCCCTGCGAGCGCTGCGCGCGCCCGGTGACCCCGGCGATTGGCGCGCCCACCGCGGTGTAGGAGAGGTTGAGTTCGGCTTCGCGCACCCTGGCCTCGGCCGCCTGGATGGCGGCGCTGGAGCTCTTGAAGTTCGATGCGGCGTCATCGGCCTCGCGCTGGCTGATGGCGCGCTTGGCGATCAGATCCTTGAGACGCTCGGCTTCGCGCTGCGCCTGCTCGTTTTTGGCCCGCTCCTGCGCCAGCGCCGCGCGCGCCTGCGCGAGCGCGATCTCGAAGGGCGCGCGATCGATCTCGAACAAGGGCGCACCGGCGCGTACCGGACTGCCTTCGGCATACAACACGCGGCCGAGGATGCCTGAGACGCGCGCGCGCACCTCGACTTCCTTCGACCCCTCGGTGCGCCCGACCACCTCGACGAGCACCGGCACCTCGCGCATGCCGACCTGGATGACGCTGACCGTGGGCGGCGGCGGCGGGGGCGGGGGCGCCGGCTTGTCGCAGGCGGCCAGCAGGACGGCCATCGCTACAGGCAATACGGGACGGATCGAACTGGTCATTCGCATGGCAGGGTTCCGGGGGGGCGCCGACAGTGCGGCGCGGCAGGGTGCGAGGAGGAGGCTGCAGCGGCGTCGAGCCCGACAGTGTAGCAACCCGTCCGAAGCAACCGCCATACCAGACGGGCCGGACGGGGAAGCATCGGCCGGCCCGGCCCGCACGCGAGGCGCGCACGGGCCTAGAATCGTGGGTTTCAACTCGACCTGCGCAAAGGAAAAGCCCCGCATGAAAGCCGTCGCCCTCACCCAGTCGCTTCCCGTCACCGATCCGGGCTGCTTTGTCGACCTCGACCTGCCGGACCCGGCGCCCGGTGCGCGCGACATCGTCGTGGCCGTGGAGGCGGTATCGGTCAACCCGGTGGATTGCAAGGTTCGCATGTCCAAGCCCAAGGAGGGCGCCCCGCGCGTGCTCGGTTTCGACGCCGCCGGCGTCGTGCATGCGGTGGGCAGCGGCGTGACGCTTTTCAAGCCCGGCGACCGGGTGTTCTACGCGGGCGATGTTGGCCGGCAGGGCAGCAACGCGCGCTTGCATGCGGTCGACGAGCGCATCGTCGGTCACATGCCGGCCAGCCTGGATTTCGCCGCCGCCGCGGCGCTGCCGCTGACCTCGATCACCGCCTGGGAGGCCTTGTTCGACCGTCTCAAGGTCAATGCGCCGCCGAAGGCGCAGCCGCGCAAGTCGCTCCTGATCATCGGCGGCGCCGGCGGCGTGGGATCGATCGCCATCCAGTTGGCCTCCAAGGTGGCCGGACTGGAGGTGATCGCCACGGCGTCGCGCCCGCAGTCGGCCGACTGGTGCCGCGCACTGGGCGCGGCGGCCGTGGTCAATCATTTCGGCGACATCGCGGCCGAGGTGCGGGCCCTCGGGCGCCGCCATGTGGACTACGTGCTTCTGCTCAACGATGCCGACCGCCATTTCCCCGCCGCCGCGCAGTTGCTCGCGCCGCAAGGCGGCATCTGCTCGATCATCCGCGCCGGTGCGCCCATCGACGTCACTCCGCTGATGGGCAAGAGCTGCAGCGTGTCGTGGGAATTCATGTTCACCCGGCCCACGCATGCCACCGCCGACATGATCGAGCAGCACTACCTGTTGAACGAGGTCGCGCGCCTGATCGACCAGGGCGTCATCCGCACCACCGTCAACGAAACGGTCGGGCCGATCAACGCCGCTAACCTGCGCGCGGCGCATGTCAAAGTGGAGGGCGGGCGCAGCATCGGCAAGGTGGTGCTGGCTGGCTGGTGAGCCGCTCGCGCGGGCACGCGCTGGAATTGATGCCGGTCAAGGTCTGCATCCCGCCATGCGCCATGATGTCCGTGAGGCGCTTGTCGCCTGCCACATCCAACCATCGGGAAGCCGACCATGACTCAAATCGATGCCCTCACCGGCAAGCGCGCCGCCACGCTCGACCTGCAGCGGGTTGAACGACTGATCGGCGACCTGGAGGCCGAACTGGCGCGCGCCGACGCCGATGAACCGGGGGTGCAGGCGCTGCGTGAGGAAGTGCTCACGCTGCGCAGCATGCTAGATGCGCCGCGCGTGCGGCATCACTGGATCGCCGAAGGCCTGCAGGCCATCGGCGATGCCGCCAAGGCGGTGCGCGGCGAGGTGGTCCGTGAAGGGGTGTCCGCCACCGAGATCGCGCGCATCCTCGGCATATGAAGGACGCCGGCGTTCCTCCGTGCGGCCGCTGACCGGCACAGGCCTGCGGCATACGGGCGGGCGTGACCGCGCGCCCTGCAGGCCTGCTGCTCGAAGCGCGCGACGGCATGGCGGCGCTGGCGCTGTCGGGTACGCTCTCCCTGCTCGCCCTGGCCTGCCTGATGGGAATCCGCGCGGGCCGCGTCAGATAGGGCGCGGGTTAGCCGCCCAGACATCGCCTTCGCCGTCGTCGTCTTCCAGGATCTGCGTCAGGAACAGCAGCTCGCTCATCACGTGCGGGTCGAAACCGTTGCGGTCGCCGCGGTCGTCGATGATGAGTTTTCTCAGGAACTCGTGGCATTCGCCGGATTGCCAGATCGTCGAGATCCGCTTGAGCAGGCTCGGGTGCAGTTCCTCGATGGACGAGCGTACGACCCGATTGGACGGCGTCCTAAGCGTACGCGTTGCCGGCAGCGGCATGAGGGCTTCATCGATCAGGCTTGGGTCGATCAGTACCTCGTCGGAGAGACCTGGTTTCTTCAGCAGGCTGCTTTCCTGGTCTGACGCTTCCGCCACCCGGCTGTCGAGGGTGGCGAAGGCTGCGGTCAGTCCCAGGCTGTCGGTGCGCGGCAGGGCAGGCGCGCTTTGCTCATGCCAGGCCAGCGCGGAGAGCTTCAGCGTCTTGGCGAAGTGTTCCGCCGACGGACCGAGTCCTTGCATACCCAGCACGCGCGAAAGCGCGACCTCGAGCTCCGCAACCCTGGCCTCAAGGAGAACGAGGCGTTCGCGCGCGTCGTGGTCCTGGGCTTCTTCGATATCGTACATAGGTTCACCTGTAGATCCTGCTCACGGCTGTCCCGAGTTAACGACCGGCCGGGCGCAAACTTGAGCCCGGGCGGCAGCGGCTGCGCTATGCTTCCGCGGATTCATGATTGCGGGGCGACGGGCATGCTTTTGCGGGCGATCTTGTTGGGGTGGGGCCTTTGTGTTGCGAGTGTGGCCTTCGGCCAGGCCGCGCCAGCGCGCGTGAGCGGGCAATCGCTCTACCTGCCGGTGTACTCCCACATCCTGCACGGCGAGGGTGGCGGCAAGGCGCAGTCCGCCAGGGTGCTGGTATCCGTGATGGTCAGCATACGCAACACGGACACGCTGCGGCCGATGCGCGTGACCTCGGCGGTGTACTACGATACCGAGGGCAGGCGCATCAAGGATTACGTACCGGCGCCGCGCGTGGTGGCGCCGATGGGCACACTGGAGATTTTCATCCCGCGCAGCGACGACACCGGCGGCTCAGGGGCGAATTTCGTCATCGGCTGGAAAGCCGATGCGCCGGTCAACCCGCCGCTGGTCGAGGCCGTGCACGCCAATTTTCCGACCGGCCGCTCGATCGTGTTCATCACCAGCGCCAGACCAATCCAGACGGAATGAAGGCGGGTGTCCGCACGGGCGGCACGATACTTGCTCGCGTCGCTGCATACACACGCGCGAGCCATCCTGGCCAGGTGTGCCACGCCGGCTGTTTGGCCCGCGGCATACGCTTTCAAGCGACAATCGAACCATGCCTCCTTCTTCCCCCGTCGACATTTCCGCCATTCCACAAGGCGAACGCATTCAGGAGCCCTACCTGAACAATCTGCGCAAGCTGCGGCGCACGGTGGTCATCTATCTCGTCAACGGCGTCAAGCTGGCCGGCAAGATCAGTTCTTTCGACCAGCACACCGTGGCGCTGGAGGGGTTCGAGAAGCAGGTGATCAACAAGCACGCCATCGCCACCATCATGCCCGCGCCGCCGCGCCCGACGGTGCGCAAGCCGCGTGACCCCAACGTGGTGCGGCGCAATCACTTCGGCCTGCCGATCAAGCAGTAGCGCTTGGGCGGCGGCCGGGTCCCTGCCGGCTCGCGCGGATTGACCGGTCCGCGAGAGGCGCGACAATTGTGGCGCACCAACCGAGTGGCGGATGCCCGATGCGGTGCGCGCGACGCCGGTCCGGCCGCGCCGCCGGCCCCGGATCAGGCTTCGTGGTGGTACCGCGTGACCCGCTCGACCTCGTTTTTCGAGCCGATGACAAGGCCGGTGCGCTGGTGCAGCCCGGTGGGTTGCAGTTCGAGAATGCGGGTGCGGCCGTCGGTGGCCGCGCCGCCCGCCTGCTCGACGATGAAGGCCATCGGGTTGGCCTCGTACATCAGGCGCAGCCGGCCATGGGTGTGCTTGGCGTCCTGCGGGTACATGAAGACTCCGCCGCGGGTGAGGATGCGGAACAGGTCGGCCACCATCGAGGCAACCCAGCGCATGTTGAAGTCCTTGCCGCGCGGCC
>CANGUJ010000149.1 GCA_947456845.1 Burkholderiales bacterium
CTCGCTTGTGGCGCGGCGCATGGCGTGTCGCTGCCGGAGGCGTTTTCGCTGGGCCTGCAGTTCGATCCGAAATACCGGGCCGCGCGCGCCGAGGCGCAGGCCAGCAGCACCGCGGTGGATCAGGCACGGGCAGGGTTCCTGCCCATCGTGCGCTACGACATCGACCGCACCGAGACGCGCAACAACGTGCTGCGCAACGACAACGCCTTCGTCGGCGTCGGCGCGCGCACCTACCCGACCGATAGCCGCACCCTGTCGATCACCCAGCCGATCTTCCGCAAGGAGGCGATCGCGCGTTTCGAGCAGGCGAAGTCGGTGGTCAAGCAGGCCCAGTACACCCTGCTGGCGGCCGAACAGGACCTGATGCTGCGCACGACCGCGGCGTATCTTTCGGTGCTGGCGGCGAGCGACAGCCTGGAACTCGCGCGCGCCGAGCGCGACGCGGTGGGCAAGGTGCTGGAACTGGCCCGCGAGCGGCTCAAGGCGGGATTGGGCACCATCACCAACCAGTACGACGCGAGCGCGCGCTATGCCGTCACCCAGGCGCGCGAGATCGAGGCGCACAACAAGCTGCGCGACGCCAGGCAGGCGCTGCGCGAGATCACCGGCCGCGTGATCGACAACCTGCAGACCCTCAAGCCGGAGTTTCCGCTCGCCACACCCGAGCCTCCCATCGCCGAGAAATGGGTGGAGTCCGCGCTGGACCAGAACCTGATCCTGCGGGCGCGCCGGGAGGCGGTCGAGGTGTCGCGCCAGGAAGTCGAGCGCCAGCGCGCCGGGCATTACCCCAGCGTCAACCTGCTGGTCAACCACAACCGGCGCGATGCGGCCAGCTCGCTGGTCAACGGTTCCTTCGGCCCCGGCACTTTGGTCGAGACCACCGATGTGACGGTACGGCTTTCCGTGCCGATTTTCGAGGGCGGCCTGACCAGCGCGGTCTCGCGCGAGGCGGCGCACCGTTTCCAGAAAGTGCAGGAGGATCTCGAGCAGGAGCGGCGCTCGGTCGAGCGGTCCACCCGCGCCGCCTTCGACAGCACCATCGGCGCGGTCAGCTTAGTCGATGCCCTGCGGCAGTCGGTGATTTCGCAGCAAAGCGCCCTCGAAGCGCGCGAGCAGGGCTTCAAGTCGGGCCTGTTCTCGCTCCTGCAGGTGCTCGACGCGCAGCGCGACCTGTTTCTGGCCCGGCGCGACCATGCCCAGGCGCGCTACGAATACCTGCTCTATCGCCTGCGCCTGAAGCTGGCCACCGGCATGCTCGCCGAAGCCGACCTGGTCGACGTGGGCAACGCATTGCGTTGACGCCCGTGATGTGCGGCGCGCCGGCCAGGTGCCGCGAGTGACTCAAGCAAACAAGCCTGTCAGGAAACGCAATTGGCAAATGACGATGGCATTGCCCTGATTTCGGACGCGCGCCGCGGCGCGGCCGACGGTGCGCCGTATGAGTCGCCCGCCTGGGCGCGTCTGGCGCATTCGGCCGACACCCGCAATTTCGCCGCCAACTGGCTCGACATCCAGTGCCGCGCCTTCGACGGCGTGATCCGCGGCGTGGTGGTGTTGCGCGGCGCCGAATCGGCGGGCTTCGCGCCGGTGGCGGTATGGCCGGAAGGCATCGAGGGCAGTCCGCGTCTGGTCGCCGTGGTGGAGCGCTCCCTGAGGGAGCGGGCTGTGGCCGTCGATGGCGTCACGCGCCACGCCCGCCGCCAGGATCCGGTATTCCTTGCCCATCCGGTGCAGGTCGACGACGAATTGTTCGGCACGGCCGCGCTGGAGATCGAAGGCCGCTCCGAGACGGCGGTGCGTGAACTGATCCAGCGCCTCGGCTTCGGGCTGGGCTGGCTGGAGGCCCTGGCACGCCGCAAGACCTTTACCAGCAAGGCGCGCCTGGTTACCGTGCTCGAACTCATCGCCACCTCCCTGCAGCATGCGCGCTTCCAGGCCGCCGCCACCGCGGTGGCCACCGAACTCGCCACCACCTTCGGCTGCGAGCGCGTCTCCATCGGTTTCATGCGGGGGCGGCACATCCGGGTCAAGGCACTGTCGCACAGCGCCGCCTTCGCCGCCAAGACCAACGTGGTGCGCGCCATCGAGGCGGCGATGGACGAAGCGGCAGACCAGTCGGCCACCGTGGTCTATCCGGCCCGCGGCGACGGGCCGTTCCAGGTCACCCGCGCGCATGCCGAGTTGCTGCAGCAGCATGGCACCGGTGCGGTCTGCACCGTCCCCCTCACCGCCGGCCCGGAGGTGCTGGGCGCGCTGCTGCTGGAGTTGCCGGCCGGCGCCGAATTCGACGCCCGCACCGTGGAACTCTGCCAGCATGCCGCGCTGCTGGTCGGGCCGGTGCTCGATGTCAAGCGTCGCGAAGACCGCTGGATCGGCACCAAGGCCTTCGACAGCGCGGCCAGGCAGTGGCGCCATCTGGTCGGCCCGCGCCATGTGGCGCTCAAGCTGTGGGTGCTGCTGGTGGCGCTCCTCGTCGGGTTTTTCTCGGTCGTCGAGGGCGACTACATGATCACCGCCAACGCCAGCCTGGAGGGCAAGGTGCAGCGCGCGGTCACCGCCGCCATGCAGGGCTACATCATCGAAGCCCGCGCGCGCGCCGGCGACGTGGTCAGGAAGGGCGATCTGCTGGCCGCCATGGACGACCGCGACCTGCGCCTCGAACGGCAGAAGATGGTCAGCCAGGCGGGCCAGCAGGAGAGCGAACGGCGTCAGGCGATCGCCGAGGGCAATCGCGCGCGCGCCGGCATCCTCGAGGCGCAAAGCGGCCAGATCCGCGCGCAGATGGCCTTGATCGACGAGCAGATCGCCCGCACCCGGCTGATCGCGCCCTTCGACGCCGTGGTGGTCAAGGGCGATTTGAGCCAGTCGCTCGGCGCCGCCATCGAGCGCGGCAACGTGCTCTTCGAGCTCGCGCCGCTCGACACCTACCGCGTGATCATGAAGGTCGACGAGCGCGACATCACCAGCGTCAAGGTGGGCCAGTCCGGACGGCTGGCCCTGACCGCCATGCCGCAGGAAGACATCCGGCTCACGGTCGACAAGATCACCCCGGTGTCGGTGGTCGACGAGGGGCGCAATTTCTTCCGTGTCGAGGCCGTCGCCAGCGGGGTGATCGACAAGCTGCGCCCGGGCATGGAAGGCGTGGGCAAGATCGGCGTCGAGCGCCGCAAGCTCATCTGGATCTGGACCCACAAGCTGACCCACTGGGTGCGCATGTGGATATGGTCGTGGTGGCCGTGAGTCGGGCGGCGCCTGCGCGATGAGCGACGCGCTGTTCAGCCCGTCCTGGTACCGGGTCGCCGGCCTCAAGCCGCGCCTCCGCGCCCACGCGCGCATCCTGCGCCATGCGTACCGCGACCGGGTCTGGTTCGTGCTGCAGGACCAGGTCGCGGAGCGTTCGCACCGGTTCACGCCCGCCGCGCACTACTTCATCGGGCTCATGGACGGCGAGCGCACGGTGCAGCAGATCTGGGATGCCGCCAGCGCCCATCTCGGCGACGCCGCGCCGACGCAGGAGGAGGCGATCCAGTTGCTCGGCCAGTTGCATGCCGCCGACGCGCTGCTGTGCGACGTTCCGCCCGACAGCATGGAGGTGTTCCGCCGCTTCCAGCGGCATGAGCGCATGCTCTGGAAGCGTCGCCTCTGGACACCGCTGGCGCTGCGCTTCCCGCTGTGGGACCCGGACCGCTTCCTGCAGCGCACGCTGCCCTGGGTCAGCCCGCTGTTTGGCTGGTTCGGCGCCCTGCTGTGGCTGGCAGTGGTCGGCGCCGGCGCGGTGATGGCGGTCTCGCACTGGACCGACCTCACCGAGAACGTCACCGAGCGCGTGCTCGACCCGCAGAACCTGCTGCTGTTGTGGCTCGTCTACCCGGTCGTCAAGGGTCTGCACGAGCTCGGCCATGCCTACGCCACCCGCAAATGGGGCGGCGAGGTGCATGAGATCGGCATCATGCTGCTGGTGTTTTCGCCGGTGCCTTACGTGGACGCCTCGGCGTCCTGGGGCTTCACCGACAAGTGGCGCCGCATGGTGGTGGGCGGCGCCGGCATCGCGGTGGAGCTGTTCCTGGGCTCGCTGGCCATGTTCACCTGGCTCCTGGTCGAACCCGGCATCGTGCGCGCCGTGGCCTACAACGTGATGCTCATCAGCGGCGTGTCCACGCTGCTGTTCAACGGCAATCCGCTGTTGCGCTTCGACGGCTACTACGTGCTGGCCGACGCCATCGAGATGCCCAACCTCGGCGGGCGCGCCAACCAGTACATCGGCTACCTGTTCCAGCGCTACGTGCTGGGCGTGCGCGACGCGAAGTGCGAAGCGGCCACGCCCGGCGAGCGGGTCTGGCTCACCGTCTACGGCGTGACCTCGTTCATCTATCGCATCTTCATTTCCTTCATCATCATCACCTTCATCGCCGGACGCTTTTTCATCGTCGGCGTGCTGCTGGCCATCTGGGCGATGGCCACCCAGCTGCTCATGCCGGTGGGCAAGGCTCTGTCCTTCCTGTTCGCCGCGCCGGGCCTTAAGCGCCAGCGTGGCCGCGCGCTGTCCACCAGCCTCCTGCTCGCGGTGGCGGTGGTGTGCCTGCTTTTCGTCGCGCCGGCGCCGCACTGGACCCGCACCGAGGGCGTGGTCTGGGTGCCTGAAGAAGCGCAGGTGCGTTCGGGCGCCGAGGGCTTCGTCACCGCGTTGCTGGCGGCGCCGGACAGTCAGGTGCTGCGCGGCCAGCCGCTGGTGCAGGCCGAGGAACCGTTTCTCGCCACCCGGGTGGCCATGCTCAAGGCGCAACAGGTCGAACTCGACGCCAAGTACACGGCGCTCCTGCCGACCGACCGGGTGCAGGCCGCCATGGTGCGCGAAGAGCAGGTGGCCGCGCGCGCGAACATGAAGCGCGCCCGCGAACGCGAGGCCGAACTGGTATATCGCAGCCCGTCCGATGGCCGGCTGGTGGTGCCCAACGCGGTCGACCTGCCCGGTCGTTTCGTCAACAAGGGACAACTCATCGGCTATGTGGTGCAGCCGCGCGAGCTCACCGTGCGGGTGGCGCTGCTGCAGGACGATATCGCCCTGGTGCGGCAGTCCACCCAAGGGGTCGAGGTGATGCTGGCCGGCTGGGGCGAGAAGCCGGTCGCCGCGCGCATCAGGCGCGAAGTGCCGGGTGCATCCGCCCAGTTGCCCACTGCCGCACTGGGCAGCGCGGGCGGCGGCCCGATCGCCGTCGACCCGCGCGACAAGCAGGGGGTGACCACGCTGCGCCAGGTGTTCCAGCTGGATCTGACCGTGCCCGGCGACATGCGCTCCGAGTACCTGGGGGCGCGCGCATACGTGCGCTTCAACCATGGCTGGGAGCCGGTCGGTTTCCAGATCTACCGCGCGTTCAGGCGCCTGCTGTTGCGCCAGTTCAATGTCTAGCACCACGGCACTGCGCCCAGGCGTCGCGCTCGGGCCCTATCCGCAGCGCGAGGACTTGCGCGACAGCTGGCTGGACCGCGCCGCGGCCGGTGTGGGCGGCTTCATCCGCCAGCGCGCCTACGGCCGCACTCCCGGCCAAGGCGAATTCCTCGAGCGCGTCAATGCCGAGGGCCTGCGCCTCGCCGGCCTGACCGATGCGGAGTTACGCGCGGGCGTGCCGGAATTGCGACGCCGGCTCTACAGCGAAGGCCTGCGGGAATCCCTCGTGGCGCACAGTTTTGCGCTGGTGCGCGAAATCTCCGAACGGCGCCTCGGGATGCGGCCGTTCGACGTGCAGTTGCTGGGCGGGCGGGTCATGCTCGACGGCAAGATCGCGGAGATGGAAACCGGCGAGGGCAAGACCCTCACCGCCACCCTGCCGGCCTGCACTGCCGCCATGGCCGGTATCCCGGTGCACATCGTCACCGTCAACGACTTCCTGGTCATGCGCGACGCCGAGTGGATGAAGCCGGTGTACCGTTTCCTCGGCCTGACGGTGGGCACCATCACCGAGGGCATGGAGCCGGCCGCGCGGCGCGCCGCCTATGCCTGCGATATCACCTACGGCACCAACAAGCAGCTGGTGTTCGACTACCTCAAGGACCGGCTGATGCTCGGGCGCGGTGCCGGCCCCATGCACCTGCAGATCGAGGGCCTGCATGCCGAGCACGCGCGTACCGACCGGCTGCTCCTGCGCGGGCTCTGCTTCGTGATCGTCGACGAGGCCGACAGCGTGCTGGTCGACGAGGCGCGCACGCCCCTGATCATTTCCAACCGCGGCGATTCGAGCCAGGAAGAACAGCTGTATGCCGAGGCGATTGGCGTCGCACGGCGCCTCGACAGCGGATCCGACTTCATGATCCGCCCGCGCGAGCACGACGTGGAACTCACCGCCGCAGGCAAGCGCCGCGCCGCCGCACTGGCCGAGCCCTACGGCGGGGTGTGGATGGGGCCGCGCCGGCGCGAGGAATTGATCCGCCGGGCCCTGTCGGCGCTTTACCTGTTCCAGCGCGACAAGCAGTACCTGGTGCGCGGCGGCAAGGTGCAGATCGTCGACGAGTACACCGGCCGCATCATGGCGGACCGCTCGTGGGAGCGCGGCCTGCACCAGATGATCGAGGCCAAGGAGGGTTGCGCCATCACCGGCCAGCAGGAAACCCTGGCGCGCATCAGCTACCAGCGCTTTTTCCGCCGCTACCTGCGGGTGGCCGGCATGACCGGCACGGCGCGCGAAGTGGCGCGCGAGATGTGGGCGGTATACCGCCTGCCTGTGGTGACCATCCCGACCAACCGGCCGGTGCGGCGCCGCGCCCTGGCCGAGCAGGTGTACGTCACCGCCGACGAGAAATGGACGGCGGTGGTGGCCAGGCTGCGCGAGCTGCACGCGCAAGGGCGGCCGGTCCTCATCGGCACGGCGTCGGTTGCGGCGTCCGAGCACTTGAGCGGGATGCTCGAAGCTGCTGGGCTGTACCACCAGGTGCTCAATGCCCGGCAGGACCAGGAAGAGGCCGAGGTGGTGGCGCGTGCCGGGGAAGCGGGGCGCATCACGGTGGCGACCAACATGGCCGGGCGCGGCACCGACATCCGCCTGGCGCCCGGGGTGGCGGACATCGGCGGCCTGCATGTGCTCTCCACCGTGCGGCACGACTCGCGGCGCATCGACCGGCAACTCTTCGGCCGCTGCGGGCGGCAGGGCGACCCGGGCAGCTACCAGGTGATCATTTCCCTGGAAGACGAAATCTTCCACGGGTTTTTCAAGGACCGCATCGCCGCCATGCGCAGGCTATTCACAAGGGAAGGCGAGCCGCTGCCCGCATGGCTGGGCGACCGGCTGGTGGGCTTCGCGCAGAACGCCGCCGAGCGCCACCACGGGCGCATCCGCCGCGACCTGTTGCGCGCCGACGACCAGTTGAGCGACCTGCTGGCCTTTGCCGGGCGCAGCGAATGAGGCCGGATCAGGTCTCTAGAACTGCACTCGCTGGGTCATCGCACCGTCGACGATCACGTTGGTTCCGCTGATGAAACTCGCGGCGGGGCTGGCCAGGAACACCACCGCGTTGGCGACTTCTTGCGGCGTGCCCATGCGGCCCATCGGGTTGCGGCCGAGCGCCGCGCGGAACGCCTCCGGGTTGTTCACCTCGACCTTGTTCCAGATGCCGTCCTCGAAGTAGACGTTGCCGGGCGACACCATGTTGGCGCGCACGTTCCTGGGCGCCAGGTTGCGCGCCAGCGCCTTCACGTAGGGGGCCAGCGCCGCCTTGACCGAGGCGTATGCGCGCGGCGGTCCGGCGACTTCCACCGCGCCGGTGGTGCCGACCACCACGATGGCGCCGGCGGTCGATTGCTGGATCATCGGCAGGGCCGCCTCGATGCCGAACACGGTGGCCATCAGGTCGGTATCCAGTCCGGCGCGCCAGGAGGCTTCGTCCATGCCCTGAGCGAGGGCGCTGACGTTGGCGACGAAGATGTCGATCCCGCCCAGCGCCTCGCCGGCGGCGGCGATCCAGCGGCGTTGCGCCTCCAGATCGGCCACGTCCACCGTGGCGCCGATGGCCTTGACGCCCTTGGCCGACAGCGAGACGAGCGCTTCGTCGAGTTGCGCCTGGTTGCGGGCGCAGATCGCCAGATCGCAGCCTTCGCTGGCGAGCAGTTCGGCGATCGCGCGGCCGATGCCGCGGCTCGCTCCGGTGACGATCGCCTTTTTTCCTTGTAATCCAAGCTGCATGGTGGTGTCTTTCGGTATGTGCGGTGTGTTTCGGTGTGTTTCAACTCGGCGGCCCGAGGCGGGTTGCGAAGTCGCGATCGGGCGGCACGAGCGGGCAGGGGGCCAGACCCGGCCGGGAAAGGCAGTTTAGCCCAGCTGTGCCCCCTACTTCAGTTCGATGCGCGCGGCCTCGGCCACGCGCCGCCACTTGGC
>CANGUJ010000150.1 GCA_947456845.1 Burkholderiales bacterium
GCTGCTCCACGCAAAGGGCGCCAGGCTGCCGTCATAGACGGCGCCCGACACCACGGCAAACGAGGCGGCGGTAAGCATCTGGATGGCGCCGGCCAGGGCCGACGCGGTGCCGGCACGCGCCGGGTCCGCGGCGGTGGCGCCAGCGATCCCGGTCGAGAACGCCAGGCCCGTGCCGAACGACTGGACCGCCACGGCCGCCAGCATCCACCCCACCATAGCCTGCGCCACCACCGCCAGCAACATGAGCGTGCCGCCGACACTGAAAGCGAGTCCGTACGCAAGCAGGCGGTCGACGCCGGCACGCTTGACGTGGCGCACCGCCAGGAAGTTGCCGGCGGTGAAACCGAGGTAGGTTGCCAGCATGGCCAGCGAGATGCCTATCGGCGTCATGCCGGCCGCCTGCGAAAGGTAGGACGGCCCGATCACGAAGAACCCGATGAACGTGCAGTTGAGCGACGAGTATGCCAGCGCATAGGCGCAAAAGCGCCACGACAGGAACAGGCCGGCGTAGCTGCGCAGCACGTAGCCGAGCCGGATGCTGACCCGGCGCGCCGGCGCCAGGGTCTCGCGATGGGCCCGCAGTCCCACTGTGAACAGGCAGACGCCGACCACCGCGCAAGCGACAAAACCGGCGCGCCAGCCCGACCAGGTCTGCAGCAGGCCGCCGGCCACCGGCGCGATGATCGGGGTGATCGAGATCGGAATCGTCACCAGCGCCATGGCGCGCGCCGCTTCCGAACCGCTCAGGCAGTCGCGTACGACCGCGCGCGGCACCACCAGGGCCGCGCAGGCGCCCAAGCCCTGCAGGAAGCGGAACGCCAGCAGCCCTGTATACGAATTCGCCAGCGCGGCGCCGACGCTGGCGAACGTGAAGATCGCAAGCCCCAGCAGAAGGACGCGGCGCCGGCCGTAGGCGTCGGAGAGCGGGCCGTAGACAAGCTGCCCCAACCCCATGGTGAGCGCGTAGAACGACACCATCCACTGCATGCGCCCCTGGTCGAGCGCGAACTCCGTCTGTATGGCCGGCAGCAGCGCAGGGATGATGTAGAAGCCGAACGGCGCGCACGCACCGGCGACGATGAGCCAGAAAATGGGGATCAGGCGCGGGTCAGGGTTGCCGTGTGCAGCCAATGCGGGGAGCGCCTGGTATGGGATGGAGATGCGCGGTCGCCGCACATGGCGCGCGGCGTTCATGCGACGACGTACGACCGTTGCGGGACGATCGTTGCGGGCCAGCAACCGCATTGTAGGCGGCGCCGGGTGCGCCTGCAGGCGCGCCCCCCAAGCGCCGGGGCTGCGGTTGTCCCGTTTCTCCGGCTAGGCCGTGGTGTGCGCGGCCGCGTCGGCGAAGCGCGCCATGTCGATGTCGCGCTGGGTGACCCCGCCGGCGTCATGCGAGGTGAGCGTGACCTCGACCCGGTTGTAGACGTTGAACCATTCCGGATGGTGGTCGTATTTCTCCGCGTACAGGGCCAAGCGGGTCATGAAGGCGAAGGCCTGGTTGAAGTCGGCAAAACGGAAGTCGCGCCTGAGCGCCACGCTTTCGGCATCGAGGCGCCAGCCGGCCAGGGTCTTCAGCTGCTCCTGCACATAGGCAAGGTCGAGGGGTTTCATGGTGGGGACTTTCGGGAAATCACGCGGACGCGAGCACACCGCGGCGCATCTGGTCGAGCTCGATGGATTCGAACAGGGCCTTGAAGTTGCCTTCACCAAAGCCCTGGTCGCCCTTGCGCTGGATGAACTCGAAAAAGATCGGGCCCAGCTGATTTTCGCTGAATATCTGCAGCAGTAGGGCGCCGGCCTTGCCGTCGACCAGGATCTTGCGCTTGCGCAGTCCGTCGAGCGGCTCGCCATGGCCGGGAATGCGCCTGTCGACCAGCTCGTAATAGGTGTCGAGGGTATCGAGCAGCTGGATGCCGTTGGCACGATGCGCATCGACGGTGGCATAGATGTCGGTCGAGGTCAGCGCCACGTGCTGTACGCCTTCGCCGTGGTAGGCGTCGAGGTACTCCTGGATCTGCCCGCGGCGCTCGTTGCCCTCCTCGTTGATGGGAATGCGGATCTTGCCGCAGGGACTGGTCATGGCCTTGGACTTGACCCCGGTGACCTGGCCCTCGATGTCGAAATAGCGCACCTCGCGGAAATTGAACAGGCGCTCGTAGAAGCCGGCCCACTCGTCCATGCGGCCGCGATGCACGTTGTGCGTGAGGTGGTCGATGGTCGTCAGCCCATGGCCGCGCGGAGTCAGTTCCGCCCCGGCCAGGGGTTCGAAGTCGACGTCATAGAAGCCGATGTTGCCGATGTCGCCGTCCTTCGCGCCGTTCTTGCCGCGCCAGCGGTCGATGAGGTAGATCACGGAATCGCCGATGCCCTTGATGCCGGGAATGTTGAGTTCGCCCGGCCCGCTGGTGCCCTCGAAACCCCAGGCGCCCAGTTCAAGCGCGCGCCGGTAGGCTTGCGCGGCATCCTGCACCCGGAAGGCGATGGCGCAGATGGACGGACCGTGCAGCCGGGCAAAGCGCTGCGCGAACGAATCCGGCTCCGCGTTGATGATGAAATTGATCTCGCCCTGGCGGTACAAGGTCACGTTCTTGCGGCGATGCCTGGCGATGGGCCGGAATCCCATCTTTTCGAAAACCGCCCCCATGGCGGCGGGATCGGGCGCCGCGTACTCGATGAATTCGAACCCGTCGGTGCCCATCGGGTTGTCCCAGGCGGTGCTGGCGACGTCGCTGCTCATGGCTGCCTCGTGGTGGATAGGAACGAGCATGCCATTGTAGGCGCGCGGGCGCGCAAGGCGATTGCCATTTGGCGCATTGAATCGGCGTTGTACGCAATAATATTGCTCTTTTGACTACTTTTTGACAATCCATGCCGACTCACGCGCTTGACCGCACCGATCGCCGCCTTCTTGAGCTGCTGCAACGGGACGCACGCCTGACCAACCAGGAACTGGCGGAACGGGTGACCCTCACGCCCGCGCCGGTGCTCAGGCGCGTACGGGCCCTTGAGGAAGCCGGCCTGATCCGGCAGTACGTGGCCCTGCTCGACCCGGTGAAAATCGGGCTGGGCCTGCTGGCCTACGTGACGGTCAAGCTGGAGAAGAAGGGCCGCATGCCCATCGAGCAATTCCGCCGTGCGGTACAGACCTGGCCGGAAGTGACGGCCTGCCATTCCACCACCGGCGACATGGACTATCTGCTGCAGGTGTACGTGGCGGACCTGGAGCATTTCAACCGCTTCATCATGAACGCGGTGCTGAAACAGCCGGGCGTGGTCGATCTCAAGTCGAGTTTTGCGCTCGAGCGCGTGAAGGACACGACCGCGTTGCCTATCCCCGGCTGAGGCACGCGCCGGGAATGGCGGGCGGCATCACGCCAGCGGCTCGGGCGTGAAACCGGCCTCGCGGATCGCCGCCGCCACTTCGCCGGCCGGTCGCGCCGATTCAACCTTCACTTTGTGGGCAGCGAGGTCGATGTCGACCTGCGCCGTGGCATCCAGCCCCTTGACCGCCTTGGTAACGGTGGAAACGCAGTGGCCGCAGGTCATGTCGTTGACTTGAAAGGTGATCATTTGAAGCTCCATTGACGGGTGGGTGAACCCATAGCCTGAACCCTCCCATGGCTGGAAGGTCAACCCCTTGACGAGAATCAACTTCTTTCCATCCAAGTGCGGACGCGGCGCCTAGTATGTGCAATCATCGCTTGACTTTCCAACCATGGGAAGGTTGAGGCTGCAAGCCTCCGGTCGAGAAACCAGGTACACCATGAGCACTACGCTGACTCTCCCCATCGAAGGCATGACCTGCGCCTCCTGCGTGGGCCGGGTCGAGAGAGCGCTCGCCAAGGTGGCAGGCGTCGAGCAGGTCGCCGTCAATCTGGCCACCGAGGCCGCCACGGTCACCGCGCGTGATGATGTGACGGCCACTGTTCTCGAAGCCGCCGTCACTGCCGCCGGATACGAGGTACCGCAGCAAGACCTGGTGCTCGACATCAAGGGCATGACCTGCGCCTCGTGCGTGGGCCGGGTCGAGAAGGCGCTGCGCAGGGTGCCCGGCGTGGCCGATGCCGAAGTCAACCTCGCCACCGAGCGAGCCACGGTACATGCCTACAAGGGCGGCGCGACCGCCGCGCAGCTGGTCGCAGCGGTGACCAAGGGCGGCTACGAAGCAGCACTACACATCGAGGCCGGGGTCGCTGCCGTTGCTGCGCCCCGGGCCTGGCGCGCGATGCTGCCCTTCATCCTGAGCGCAACGTTGTCGCTGCCGCTGGTCGTGCCGATGGCAGGTGCCCCGATCGGCGCGCACTGGATGCTGCCGCCCTGGCTGCAATGCCTGCTGGCCACGCCGGTGCAGGTCTGGTTCGGTGCGCGCTTCTACAAGGCGGGCTGGAGCGCGCTCAAGGCCGGCACCGGCAACATGGACCTGCTGGTCGCGCTCGGCACCTCGGCTGCGTACGGTCTATCGATCTACCTGTGGCTCACCGACACCTCGGGCATGCCGCACCTGTACTTCGAGTCGGCCGCGGTGGTCATCACACTGGTACTCCTGGGCAAGCTGCTGGAGGCACGTGCCAAGCGCGCCACCACCGAAGCGATCCGCGCCCTGCAGGCCCTGAAAGCCCCCACCGCGCGGGTACGGCACGCCGATGGCGAGCACGAGGTGGCCCTGGACTCGGTGGCCATCGGCGACATTGTCATCGTGCGGCCGGGCGAGCGCATCGCCGTCGACGGCGAAATCATCGAAGGCGCCACCCATGCGGATGAATCCATGATCACCGGCGAATCGTTGCCGGCCGCCAGGAACGTCGGCGATCATGTCACCGGCGGCACGCTCAATGCGGAAGGCCTGATCGCGGTGCGCACCACCGCCATCGGCGCGGAGACGGCGCTCGCGCGCATCATCCGGATGGTGGAATCGGCCCAGGCCAAGAAGGCGCCGATCCAGCGCGTCGTCGACCGGGTGGCAAGCGTGTTCGTGCCGGTGGTGCTGGGTGCGGCCGCAATTACCCTGCTGGGCTGGGGCCTCTACGCCGGCGACTGGACGCAGGCACTGCTCAATGCCGTGGCGGTGCTGGTGATCGCATGCCCCTGCGCGCTGGGCCTGGCCACGCCGACCGCCATCATGGCCGGCACCGGCGTGGCGGCGAAGTACGGCATCCTGATCAAGGACGCCGAGGCGCTCGAGATCGCCCACGAAGTGAAAGTGGTGGCCTTCGACAAGACCGGCACATTGACCGTTGGCCATCCTTCGGTGACGGCCATCGAGGGCGCCGGCTTGCCGGCACAGGAGGTGCTGCGCCTGGCCGCCGGCTTGCAGGCTGGCAGCGAGCATCCGCTGGCGCGCGCGGTCGCCGAGGCGGCCGCGAAGGACGGCATTGCCGCGCCCAAGGTCACACAGTTCTCCGCCCTGCCCGGACGCGGCGTATCCGGTACGGTCGAAGGGCGTGAACTCAAGCTGGGCGCGGCACGGCTGATGCGCGAGATGAGCCTGCAGGCACCCGCGCTTGCCGCCCAGGCAACGACGCTAGAGGCCGCCGGCAATACGGTCTCCTGGTTGATGTCGGAGTCCGACGTGCTTGGGCTGATCGCGTTCGGCGACACTTTGAAGCCGACCGCGGCGGCCGCGGTCGCCCGGCTCAAGGCCCAGGGCATCGTCACGGTGCTCCTGACCGGCGACAACGCCGGTGCGGCCCATGCGGTGGCCCGTCAACTGGGCATCGACGACGTGCGCGCCGAAGTCCTGCCCGAGACCAAGTCGGCCGCCATCGCGGCGCTCAAGTCGCAGGGCAAGGTGGCGATGGTGGGTGACGGCATAAACGACGCGCCGGCCCTGGCGGCCGCCGATGTCGGCATCGCCATGGCCACCGGGACCGATGCCGCCATGCAGGCTGCCGGCATCACGCTCATGCGCGGCGACCCGCAACTGGTAGCCGATGCGATCGCGATCTCGCGCCGGACCTACGCCAAGATCCGCCAGAACCTGTTCTGGGCCTTTTTCTACAACGTCGTCGGCATCCCGCTGGCCGCCTTCGGCATGTTGAACCCGATGTTGGCCGGCGCGGCGATGGCCTTCTCCAGCGTGAGCGTCGTGTCCAACGCCCTGCTGCTCAAGCGCTGGCGCCCGGAGGTCTCCTCATGAACGAAGCCGTAGCGCTGCAATTCCCGGTCAACATCGGCGACGCCTCGGCCGCGACCGGCGTCTCGGCCAAGATGATCCGCCACTACGAGGAGATCGGCCTGATCCCGCCGGCCAACCGCACACAGGCCGGCTATCGGGTGTATTCGGAGGCCGACGTGCACATGCTGCGCTTCATCCGCCGTGCCCGAAACCTGGGTTTTTCCGTAAAACAGATCGAGGGCCTGCTGGGCCTGTGGCGCGACCGCCGGCGCGCCAGTTCGAAGGTCAAGGCCCTGGCGCAGGAACATATCGCCGAACTCGATGCGCGCATCCGCGAAATGACCGAGATGCGCCACACCCTCGAACACCTGGCCAGCCGCTGCCACGGCGACGACCGGCCGGATTGCCCGATCCTGGAAGACCTCTCCTCGGGGGGGCCTGCAGATATCGCTCAGGCTCGTGGAACCAATCGCCGCGGCCGGCACTCATAAACATGCGCTTGTTTGCCAATACTTCCACGAACGCCTATATTCTCGCCTCATGATTCGCTCCAAAACCCTGCGGGCGGCTGCGCGCTACTTGCTCGGGGCACTCATCGCCGCTTATGCGATGGTGCCCATGCATGCTGCCGCGCGAGCGCCTCAGGGGCTGGACGGCCCTCCCCCCGGCCGGCACATGGTGATGGCAATGGCGGCTGAAGCCGCCGAAGAGGAGCATTGCAACGAAAGGGCCAACGAGACGCCTGCCCTGATGTGCAAGTATCACTGCCAAAGCGTGGTCCAGACACTGGACCATCCGGACGTTCGTGTCGCCGCCCTGTCCACCACGGATTTCCTGCTATTGACCAGAATGGTTACCGAGGCCGGCAACGGCATGCTCGGCTTGCCGCCGTCTCGGCCGGATGCCGCGCGCCACGGCGGCGCACCACCGCCCTACCGGAGCACCGCGCGCCTGCGCATTTGACCCCCTGACGCATGGATTGGCGCACCTTCATGCGAGGGTGTGCTTTGGTTCATTTTTCGTCATGAGGTCGATATGTCCTGTATCAATCGTTCATTGCTGGCGGCCACCATGGCCGCGGGCTTGGGAGGGGGAGCGGTACTGGCGCAACCCGTCACCGTTCCGAGGCACCAATCCGCCCTTGCGGACTACCAGTCTTACCGCGACGAGAAGCCCGCCAACTGGCGTGACGTCAATGACACCATGGCGGTGCTCGGCGGCCACAACGCCCACTTGCGGGAGATCGAGAAAAGCGTCAATACCGCGGGCACCGTCCTGGAAATCGACCGGACGGCCGGCCGGGTGCGTATCGACGGCGACGCCATCAAGGCCTTGGGCTGGCCGGCCGGTATCGCATTCTGGCAATTGAAGTCGGCCGCGCTGGCCGACATTGTCAAGCCCGGACAACGCGTTGCTTTCACGCTCGAAAAGGACGGGGACGTGTACCGAGTATCCGGGTTCTCGGGCAATGCACCCCCACCGATAAAGACCGTACCCCGCCCAGATCCGCATGTCGGGCACCGGCCGGGAGCACACAAGTGAAACGGCCGACGATACGCACGCTGGTCTTTGCTGTTTGCGTCATGATGCTCGGCGGCTGCGCCTCCTTCTCGGAAGATCGCGGCTTTGGCCTGACTCAGCAGACGGCGAAGGATCGTCTCGGTCGCGACACCGTATGGGTCAGGAGTGAAGGTGACGCTGAAAGTGTCAGGCGGAAGGTCGCGGCGCTCCTCAGCCAGCCGCTCTCCGCCGACGACGCGGTGCAGATCGCCCTTTTCAACAACCCAGGGCTGCAGGCGACCTACGCGGAACTGGGCATTTCCGAAAGCGACCTCGTTTCCTCCGGCCGCATCGATAACCCGCGATTCTCCTTCATGCGCGCGATCAATCGCGATAGCGATGTCAAGATCGAGAGCTTGCTGTCGTTCGGCGTGATGTCCCTCATCACCTTGCCCATGCGCCTGGAGGCGGCAGGTCGCCGCTTCGAAGGCACGCGGCGCGGCGTCACCTCCGAGATGTTGCGCACAGCCGCCGACACCCGCAAAGCCTGGGTCCGGGCGGTCGCCGCGGCGCAGACCCTGCAATACATGGCGCAGGTGAAGGAATCGGCCGAGGCCGGCGCGGAGCTGGCGCGGCGCATGGCGCGCGCCGGCAACTTCTCGCGCCTGACGCAAATGCGCGAGCACGCCTTCTACGCCGACGCCGCCGCGCAAATGGCGCGCGCGCAGCA
>CANGUJ010000151.1 GCA_947456845.1 Burkholderiales bacterium
CAAGCGCGAGAACTGCTCGCGCATCGTCATGGGTGCGACGCGCAAGAGCACGCTGGTACGCACACTGACCAATTCGGTCACCGGGCGCGTGCTTGCCGGGGCGAACGTACCGGTGGAGATCATCACGGGTCGCGAAGCCTCGCTTTGGCAGAGCATCGGCGTGCCCGCCAGCGTCGGCCTGGCGATTGCTGCACTCCTGATCGAACTCGATTGATCCACACCCGGCACAACGCCGGGTGCTTATCCCTTCCTTCACACGATTGCAGTTTTGCGTTCCCGCATTCCCCGCCTGAGGCGGGGAATGGGACGTCCGTGCGCGTCCGCGTGGCGCGGCCCGATTTTCAAGACCCGGGAAATCCCGGGCGGTATATGTCCCGCGCGAGAGGAACTATTTCCGCATTGCAGCATCTGTGTATGTGTACACCCATCTACGTGATCTTCATCCAATGACTCAGTTGAACCGTCGTCCCGCGCATCGATGCATGAACATGGCCGGCGCCATCTGCATGGCTGCCGCGATGTTAGGCGGGCCGGCGATCTGCTTGGCGCAGGCCGGTGCCCAGGCAGGCGGGGGGGCGGGCGAATCGGCCGGCAGCGCGGCCACTTTCACGCTCGAAAACCTCCTGGAACTCGCGCGGCGCGACAACCTGGCGCTGCAGTCCGTGCGCGCGCAGGCCCTCGCAGCCAGGGCCGGCGTGGTCACCGCACGCGCCTATCCGAATCCCGAACTTGAGGTTCTGGGCGCGAGCTTCCGGGCGCGCTCGCCCGGAACGCTCGGTGGCGGCGGTACCGCGGTGGGGGTCACACAACGCATCGAGAATCCGGCCCTGCGCGGGGCGCGTGCCGATGCCGCGACCGCCGGTGCGCAGATCGCGGAGATCGGCATCTGGGTGACCGAAAACAATCTCGTCGCGGAGGTCAAGACACGCTTTTTCGAGACGCTGCGCCGCGAGGAGGATCTCGAGGCGGTGCGCGAGGATCTCGCGCTGACCGAACAGATCCGCGATCGCATCCGGGTGCGCATGCGCACCGGCGAGGCGCCGCGTTTCGACCTGATTCGCGCCGATAACGAGGTTGCGCTGGCGAGGAAGCAGGTGGATCTGGCTACCGCGCGCGTGGCGGAGGCCAAGGCCTATCTGCGCCAGGCCGTCGGCGCCGGCCTGCCGGAATCGTTCGGCCTCACGGGCGACTTTTATCGCAAGACCCCGCAGGCGGACTATGCGGCCTTGCGCGATGCCGTGCTGGCCGCCAACCCGGAACTCAAACGCGCCCTGGCCGATCGTGCGCGCGCCGAAATGCAGGTGCGCGTCGAGCAGGCGCAGGTGGTGCCCTCGGTCTCGCTGCGCCTCATCCAGGAAACCGAGCCCGAGACCCGCGTGCTGCGCGGCGGTATCGCGCTCGGCGTGCCGCTGTGGGACCGGCGGCGCGGGCCGATTGACGAGGCGCGCGCGCAGGCCATCCGCAGCCGCGCGGATGCCGACCTGCGGCGCTTTGTGCTGGTGCAGAGTTTCGAGGCTGCCTGGCAGCAGTATCAGGCCGCGCTCAAGGCGCTGCAGGCGCTCGAGGGCGGCATTCTCCAGCAGGCCCGCACGGTCGTCGATATCGCCGAGGCGGCCTACCGGTTCGGCGAACGCGGCATTCTCGAATATCTGGACGCGCGCCGCCAGTTCCGTACCGTCAGGGCCGACCTGATCTCGGCGCGCTTCGAACTCCACGCAACCAAGGCCGAACTCGAGCGCCTCGCGGCCAGTGACATCAAGGGCGAATAATCGATGAATGCATGCATGCTCACCAAACGTGCCGCGGTGCTCGCGCTGGCCGCTGCGCTTGCGGCTTGCGGCGACAAGCCTGGGGCACCGGCAGGACCTGCGGCAAAGGGAGACAAGAGCGCGGCGAAGACAGCCGCGCCTTTCGATCCCTCCGCAGTGCGGCTCACCAACGACCTGGCGGCGCTGGTCAAGCTCGGCCCGCTGCCGCTGATGGAGGTGGCCGAGACTTTGCGCATCGCGGGCCGTCTCGAGGTCAACGGATACAAGACCGCGCGCATCGGTGCGCCGGTCACAGGACGCATCAGCGACATCCGTGCCGTGCTTGGGCAGGAGGTCAAGCAGGGCGAAGTGCTTGCCGAGATCAACAGTCAGGAAACCATTTCCGCCCAGTTGGCGTTTCTCAAGGCGCATTCGGCCGAACAGCTCAACGCGCGGGCCGTCGAGCGTGCGCAACTGCTGCTCTCCGCCGACGTGATCGGCGCCGCCGAACTGCAGCGCAGGCAGGGCGAGCTGGTGGTCGCAAGGGCCGAGAAGCGCGCGGCCGCCGACCAGTTGCGCGTATTGGGCCTGTCGGGGCGCGCCGTCGAGCAACTGGAGACGACCGGGAAGCTGGTCGCGGCCGCCCCCATCTCCTCGACCCAATCGGGCACGGTCATCGAGCGCAAGATCGCGGTGGGCCAGGTGGTTCAGCCTTCCGATTCCCTGTTCGTGGTGTCGGACCTGCGCTCGGTATGGGCGATCGCCGAGGTGCCGGAACAGGATGCCGACGCCGTCAGCCGCGGCCAGCGGGTCGAGATCGTGGTGCCGGCGCTTAACGACGAAAAGCGCGTCGGCAAGATCGTCTACGTCGCCGATGTGGTCAACCCGGAGACGCGCACCGTGCGGGTGGGGGTGGACCTCGAGAACCCCGGCAAGACGCTCAAGCCGGCAATGCTCATCGGCATGCTCATCGAGCGCAAGGTCGCCAACCGCACGGTCGTGCCGGCGGCCGCGGTGGTTCGCGAGAACGACGCCGACCACCTGTTCCTGCAGTTCGCGCCCGGCGCGGTGCGGCTGGTCAAGGCCAAGCTCGGGCCGGAGAAGAACGGCCTGCGCCCGGTCCTCGAGCCCCTGCCCACCCACCAGGCGGTGGTGCTGGAAGGCGCCTTCCACCTCAACAACGAGCGCCAGAAGCGCGCGCTCGAGAAGTCCTAGAGCCGCCTGCGGCGCGCCGGAAAAGACATGATCGAAGGTTTGATACGCTGGTCCCTGCAGCAGCGGATTCTCGTCGCGGTGCTTGCGGTGGCGCTGTTCATCGCCGGCGCGTTTGCCACGCGCAGCCTGTCGGTGGATGCGTTCCCGGACGTGACCAACGTCCAGGTCCAGGTGGCCACCGAGGCACCGGGTCGTCCGCCGACCGAGGTGGAACGCTTCGTCACGGTGCCCATCGAGATCGCGATGACGGGCCTGCCCGGCCTGACCGAGATGCGTTCGCTCAACCGCAACGGCATTTCCATCGTCACCCTGGTGTTCACCGACAAGACCGACGTGTTCTTCGCCAGGAACCTGGTGCTCGAGCGGCTGATCGAGGTGCGCGGCAGCCTGCCTCCGGATGTCACGCCCGTGCTCGGACCGGTCTCGACCGGGCTGGGCGAGGTGTACCAGTACACGCTGGAGCATCCCTCGGACCGCGGGGCCGACGGCAAGCTGCGCCAGTTGACCCAGGCCGAACTTACCGAGCGCCGCACCATCCAGGACTGGGTGGTCAGGCCGATGCTGCGCAGCGTGAACGGCGTGGCGGAAATCAATTCCCAGGGCGGGTTCAGCAAGCAGTACCAGGTGCTGGTCAACCCCGATCGCATCCGCTACTACGGCCTGACCGTCAAGGATGTGTACAGCGCGGTCGCGCGCAACAATGCCAACAGCTCCGGCGGGGTCCTGCCGTCGCACGCGGAACAGTTCCTGATCCGCGGCACCGGGTTGATCAGTTCGCTAGACGACATCCGCACCATCATGCTCAAGGAGGTGCGCGGCACGCCGGTTTACGTCAAGGACGTGGCGGAAGTCAGGTTCGGTGCCGAGGTCAGGCAGGGCGCGCTGATCAAGAACGGCGAGACCGAGGCGGCCGGCGGAATCATCCAGATGATCCGCGGCGGCAACGCGCGCGAGGTAGTGACCCGCATCAAGGCCAGGGTGGCGGAGATCAATGCCAAGCAGATGCTGCCCGGCGGCCTGCAGATCGTGCCGTTCTACGACCGTACCGACCTCGTGAATTCGGCGATGGCGACGGTAGCCAAGGTGCTGGCCGAGGGCGTCATCCTGGTCGTCGTGATCCTGTTCATCTTCCTGGGCGACGTGCGCTCTTCCATCATCGTGGTGGCGACCCTGGTGCTGACGCCGCTGCTCACATTCATGGTGATGAACCGCATCGGCCTGTCGGCCAACCTGATGTCGCTGGGCGGGCTGGCGATCGCCATAGGGTTGATGGTCGACGGCGCGGTGGTGGTCGTGGAGAACGCGTTCGCCCGCCTGGGCGACCCGGCCAACGCCGGCAAGCCCAAGGCGCAGGTCATTCTCGAGGCGGCGCGCGAGGTCGGCAAGCCGGTTCTCTACGGCGTGGGCATCATCATCCTGGTGTTCCTGCCACTCCTGTCGCTGCAGGGCATGGAGGGCAAGATGTTCGCGCCGCTCGCGCTCACCATCGCGATCGCGCTTTCGGTATCCCTGTTCCTCTCGTTCACCCTCACGCCCATGCTGTGCTCGTATCTGTTGAAGGGCGGCGCCGAGCACGACACCTGGCTGCTGCGCATGCTCAAGCGTCCTTACCTCAAGATGCTGGACTTCTGCGTGGCCAACCCCAGGAAGGTGGTGGCGGCTTCGGTGGGCGCGCTGGCGGCCAGCGCGGCGCTGGTGCCTTTCCTGGGCACGGCCTTCATCCCGACCATGCAGGAGGGGTCGGTCACGCCGGTGATCGTGCGTGTGCCCAAGATCTCGCTCTACGAATCGGTCAAGATGGAAACCGAGGCGATGAAGGCCATCATGAAGGTGCCTGAGGTCAAGATGGTCGTCTCCAGGCTCGGGCGCGGCGAATCGGCCGCCGATCCCGGCCAGCCGCATGAGTCCGACCCCATCGTGACCTTGAAGCCGCGCAAGGAATGGCGCGACGGGTACACCCAGGACGATATCGCCAACGATATCCGCGACAAGCTCAAGAACCTGCCCGGGGTCGAGTTGGCCATCAGCCAGCCGATCGCCGCCCGGGTCGACGAAATGGTGTCTGGCGTGCGTTCGCAGGTGGCCATCAAGCTCTTCGGCGACGATCTCGCCGTGCTCAAGGACAAGGGTGACGCCATCGCCCGGGTGCTGTCCTCGGTCGGCGGCTCGACCGACCTGCGGATCGAGAAAGTCTCCGGGCAGGAGTACCTGACGATCAGGATCGACCGGGCGGCGATCGCGCGCTTCGGCATCAACGTCGAGGACGTCAACGATGTCATAGAGATCGCCATCAAGGGGCGCGACGCCACCCTGATCTACGAAGGGGAGCGGCGCTACACCGCGGTGGTGCGCTTTCCGGAGGCCTACCGCGGGAACATCGAGTCGATCTCGGGCATCCTGCTGACCGCGCCCTCCGGGGCCGTGGTCCCCCTCAAGGACCTGGCCGACATCACACTGGCCGACGGTCCGGCGCAGGTGTCGCGCGAATCCGCCAAGCGGCGACTGGTGGTCGGCGCCAACGTGCAGGGCCGCGACCTGGGCGGCTTTGTCGCCGAGGCGCAGGCGCGCATCGCCGCGGAGGTGCCGCTGCCGGAAGGCTATTACCTGGCATGGGGCGGGCAGTTCGAGAACATGGAGCGCGCCATGAGCCGTCTGATGATCATCATTCCCATCACTATCGGCGCGATCTTCTTCCTGTTGTTCATGCTGTTCGACTCGGCGCGCTATGCCACGCTCGTGATCACGGTGCTGCCGCTGGCCGCCATCGGCGGCATCGTCGGGCTTGCCGTCAGCGGCGAATACCTGAGCGTGCCTGCCGCGGTCGGTTTCATCAACCTGTGGGGCATCGCCGTGCTCAATGGCGTGGTGCTGGTGAGCTTCATCCGCCAGTTGCGGCAGCAGGGCATGGACCAGATGCACGCCATCATCGAAGGCTGCACGCACCGCTTTCGCCCGGTGATGATGACCGCCTCGGTGGCCATGCTGGCATTGATTCCGATGCTGTTTTCCACCGGGCCGGGATCGGAAGTCACGCGGCCGCTGGCCGTGGTGGTGATCGGCGGGCTGTTTTCCTCGACGGCACTGACCCTGCTGGTGGTGCCTGTGCTATACCGCTGGTTCGAAGAGCCGCAGCGTGAACCCCTTGCATGAACCTAGATCCGGTCATTCCGTTCTTACTGCTGGGCATCCTGGCCCGCCTGGTGAAGTCGGATCTGCGCCTGCCGGAGGCGCTCTACGAGGCGCTCTCGGTGTATCTCCTGCTGGCCCTGGGCCTCAAGGGCGGCGTGGAGCTGGCGAAGCACCCGGCCGCCGGACTGCTGCCGCAGGTGCTTGCCGTGATCGCGCTCGGGCTGGTGCTGCCGCTCCTGGCCTTTGCCGGGCTGCGACGCATGGTAGGTCTGGATCGTCCCAACGCTGCGGCGATCGCCGCCCACTATGGCTCGGTGAGCGTGGTCACCTTCGCCGCCGGCGTGGCCTGGCTGGAGACGCGCGGCATCGCCTTCGAGGCCTACCTGGCGCTGTTTCTCGCCATCCTTGAGGTGCCTGGCATCGTAGTGGGCGTGCTGCTGGCACGCGGCCTGCGCGTCGGCGCCGGGTTCGGGCCGATGCTGCGCGAGGTGCTGACAGGCAAGAGCGTTCTGCTGCTGTTGGGCGGCCTCGCCATCGGCGCCCTGCTGGGGCCGGCCGGGCTCAAGTCCACCGCGCCCCTGTTCGTCGACCTGTTCAAGGGCGCCCTGTGCCTGTTCATGCTGGAACTCGGGCTGGTGACGGGGCGCCAGTTGTCGCAATTGCGCAGGAGCGGGCCGCGGCTGGTGGTGTTCGCCGTCTTGACCCCGTTGCTGTTCGGGTTCGCCGGCGCGGCGCTGGGAAACCTGTTGGGGCTGTCGGTGGGCGGGGCCGCGCTTCTCGGCACGCTGGCGGCAAGCGCGAGTTACATCGCCGCGCCGGCCGCCATGCGCGTGGCCGTGCCCGAGGCCAACCCCGGCATCTCCCTGCCCATCGTGCTGGGCGTCACGTTTCCGTTCAACGTCTTCATCGGTCTCGAGGTGTACCACGCGTACGCCGTCCATCTGGCGAGGTGAATCATGGAACCGCACTGGCACGCACGCAAGCTGTTGACCATCATCGCCGAAGCCGCGCTCGAGCGGGCCCTGGTCGCCGAGGTTCGTCATGCGGGCGCCCTTGGCTACACCATCGCGGAGGTGCGCGGCGCCGGGCAGGCAGGCGAACGCGCCGGCGACTGGGAAGGGGAGCGCTCGATCGAGTTCCGGGTGGTCTGCGACGAGGCGACGGCGGGGGTGATCGCCGACCGGGTGATGGGCCGCTATGCCCGCGACTACTCGTTGGTGCTGTACCTGTCCGACGTGCAGGTCAGGCGCGCCGAGCGCTTCACATGAGGGGTTTCAGAGCACCCGCAGCATCGGCAGGATGGCGCGGAAGGTGCTGCCCTTGCCTGGCTCGCTTTCGATTTCCAGGCGGCCGCCATGGCGCGCCAGGGCATGCTTGACGATGGCCAGTCCCAACCCGGTGCCGCCGGTTTCGCGCGAGCGGGATTTGTCCACCCGGTAGAAGCGTTCGGTGATGCGCGGCAGGTGTTCGGGGGCGATCCCGGGTCCGGTATCCGTGACGGTGAAGTGCGCCCCCTCGGGATGGCTGCCAAGGGTGATGCTGATCGAGCCACCGGGCGGCGTGTGCCGGACCGCGTTCGAGGTGAGGTTGGCGAAGGCGCTGCGCAGTTCGTCCATCGCCCCCCGCAGGCGCAGTGGCGTGCTCTCGATCGAAATCGCATGCTGGCCCCCGGAAAGCGCGCGCGTTTCCGCCACCACCAGGTCAACCAGCAATTCCGCGGAAAAATCCTCTTCGCGTTCCGGCCCGGACTGGGTTTCCAGGCGCGACAGGGTGAGCAGGTCTTCGATCAGCCGCTGCATGCGCTGCGTCTGGTCGAGCATGATGGCCTCGATGCGGAGCCGCTGATCCCGGGCGATGTCCGGTTGGTCGATCAATTGCTCCAGAAACCCGCCGACGACGGTCAGCGGGGTGCGCAATTCATGGGACACGTTGGCGATGAAGTCGCGCCGGGTCGTTTCCATCCGCGTGAAACGGGTGATATCGCGCGACACGATCATCCGGCGGGTTTCCTGGAAAGGCAGCATCTGCACCGAAACCGTGGTGTTCGCCACGGGGTCGTTCAAGGTCAGCGGTTCGCGGAAATCCGCCCGCATCAGATACTCGGTGAATGCCGGAACCCGCACCAGGTTCAGGATGAGAAAGCCGCGATCCCGCGCCAGGTCGAGCCCGAGATGCTTCTCGGCAGACGGATTGCACCATTCGATCAGGCCGCCGCGGTCGAGAA
>CANGUJ010000152.1 GCA_947456845.1 Burkholderiales bacterium
CGGGCGCCCGGGCGGAGGGCGTGGCGCACTACTGGGGCCGATAGATGGCGCACAGCTTGTTGCCGTCCGGGTCGCGCACATAGGCCATGTGCCGCGGCCCGAGGCTGCCGCCGCGCGGACCGGGCGGATCCTCGATCGGTTGGCCGCCGTGCGCGATGGCCTGGTCGTGAAAGGCCTGGACCTGCTCGGCCGAATTGCACTTGAAGCCGATCGTGCCGCCGTTGGCGGCGGAGGCCGCCTGGCCGTTGATGGGCTCGCTCAGGCAGAAGACGCTGCCGTCGTGGATGTAGAACAGACGCGTGTGGCCTGAGTCGGCCACATTGCGGACCGGTTCGCCGGCGCCGAGCACACCCAGCACGGCGTCGTAGAAGCGCTTGGAGCGGTCGATGTCGTTCGACCCGAGCATCACATGGTTGAGCATGATTCACCCTATGCGTTGGTAAGGAGTCGCTAGCTTACCGCCAATTCGCGGCGCGGGCGGCGCCGTCGCGGCTTGCGGATGATGCCCGGTGCCGCCCCGGGCCGCCCCAACGCTGCCCTCAGGCGCGACCCTGCCCGCTACCCAGCACCACCCACTTCACGCTGGTCAGCCCTTCGAGGCCCACCGGGCCGCGGGCATGCAGCTTGTCGTTGGAGATGCCGATCTCCGCGCCCAGGCCGTATTCGAAACCGTCGGCGAAGCGGGTCGAGGCGTTGACCATCACCGAGGCGGAATCCACCTCGCGCAGGAAACGCATGGCATTGCCGTGGTGGTTGGTGACGATCGCATCGGTATGCTTGGAGCCGTAGCGTTCGATGTGGTTCATCGCTTCGTCGAGGCTCGCCACCACTTTCACCGAGAGGATCGGCGCCAGGTACTCGGTGGACCAGTCTTCCTCGGTGGCGGGTTTCATGCCCGGCACCAGTGTCATGGCGGCGGCGTCGCCGCGCAGTTCCACGCCCTTGTCGCCCAGCACCTTGCCGATGCGCGGCAGCACGTAGGGCGCGATGGCCGAATGCACCAGCAGCGTCTCCATGGTGTTGCAGGTGCCGTAGCGCTGGGTCTTGGCATTGTCGGCCACGGCCACCGCCATGGCCATGTCGGCGTCGGCATCGATGTACACGTGGCAGATGCCGTCCAGGTGCTTGATCATGGGAATCCTGGATTCCCGCATCAGGCGTTCGATCAGGCCCTTGCCGCCGCGCGGGACGATGATGTCCACGTACTCCGTCATGGTGATCAATTCACCCACGGCGGCGCGGTCGGCGGTTTCCACTACCTGCACGGCGTCGGCCGGCAGGCCGGCGGCGGCCAGGCCCGCGCGCACGCAGGCCGCGATCGCCTGGTTGGAATGGAGGGCTTCGGAACCTCCGCGCAGGATGCAGGCGTTGCCGGACTTCACGCACAAGCCGGCGGCGTCCGCCGTCACGTTAGGGCGCGATTCGTAGATGATGCCGATCACGCCCAGCGGCACGCGCATCCGGCCCACCTGGATGCCGGTGGGTCGGTATTTCAGGTCGGTGATCTCGCCCACCGGGTCGGGCAGCTCGGCCATCTGCTCCAGGCCGAGCGCCATGGTCTCCAGGGCCTTGTCGGAGAGCGTGAGGCGGTCGAGCATGGCAGCATCCAGGCCCTTGGCGCGGCCGGCTGCGAGGTCGCGCGCGTTCGCGGCCTGCAGCGCGGCGCGTGCCGCACGGAGGGCGGCGGCGATTTCCCGCAGCGCCGCGTTCTTGGCCGCCGTCGGCGCGCGCGCCATGGCGCGGGCAGCGGCGCGCGCCCGCTCGCCCATGCCGCGCATCAGGGCGGGGATGTCGGTGGGGCTTGCAAGGACGGCGTTCATGAGCCGGATTCTAGGTGAAAACGCCGCTTTCCAGGCCTACCCGGCCGCGCGGCGACCTGTTCACGGGGTCGCCAGCCGGGCGCCCAGGCGGTAGAACTCTTCCCACACGTCGTCGGAGATCTCGCGCGGACGCAGGCCCTTGATCAGGCGGTCGATGGCGGCAGCGTGCTTCAGGGCCTCGCCGATCCGGCGCGGGCTGATCGAGCGGGCGCGGCGTTCGTAGGCGGCCAGGCGCGGCCCCTTGCCGAACACCTTTTCGCCGCGCCGCAGTTTCGCCAGGGTGCGCACATCGTCGGCCATCGCCCACAGCACCAGCGGGGTCGCCTCGCCTTCGCCTTTGAGGCCTTCGAGCATGCGGCGCAGGCGCACCAGGTCGCCGGCCAGCCAGGCTTCCGAAAGCTTGAACACGTCGTAGCGCGCCACGTTGAGCACCGCGTCCTGCACCGCCTCCAGCGACAGCGGGCCCTCGGGATACAAGAGTGCAAGCTTCTGCAGCTCCTGGTGGGCGGCCAAGAGGTTGCCTTCCACCTTGTCGGCGATGAAGGCGAGCGTTTCGCGGTCGGCGCTCTGCTTCTGGCGCTTCAGGCGTTCGCCGATCCAGTTGGGCAGGGCGGCGGCCTCGACCGCCCTGGATTCGATCAGCACGCCAGCGTCGGCAAGCGAGCGGCACCAGCCGGTCTTGAGCGTGCTCCAGTCGCCGGGAAAGGTCACCAGCAGCGCGGCATCGGCATGCGCCAGCCCGGCCAGTTGTTCCAGCGCGGCGCCGCCGTCCTTGCCGGGCTTGCCGTTCGGGATGCGCAGGTCGATCAGCACCCGGTCGCCGAACAGCGACATGCCCGCGAGTTCACTGCGCGGTTGCGCCCAGTCGAAATGCTGGGTCACCGAGTACACCTTGCGGTCGGTGAAGCCGCGCGCCTTCGCCGCGGCGCGGATGGCATCAGCCGCCTCCAGCGCGCGCAGGGGTTCTTCGCCGGTCACCGCGTAGAGCGGCGAGAACTCCCGTGCCAGCTGGGCGGGCAACTGCTCCGGGGTGATCTGCATCGATGCCGCCGGGCGGTCAGCCCTGGCGCTCGCGCTTGAGCAGGGGAGCCGCTTCCAGACGGCGCAGCACCTGGTTGACCATGTCGACCTGCATGTCGCGGTAGATGATCGCCTCCTCGCTCTCCTTCGAGAGCACGAGGTTGTCGTTGAAGGCGAAATCGCGTTCGATGGAAAGCGTCAATGGGGCGATGATGTCGCGGCCCTGCAGGTCGGTGATGCGGAAGCCCAGGGTGTACCTGAGCCGGAACTCGCGGACCCGGCCGGTACTGGAAAGCGAGAGGATGGTCTTGCCGCGGTTCTCGGCGACGGACGTGAGCAAGGCTTCCGCCTCTTCCCGCTGGGCGACGATACGGGTGCTGGTGCCCGCCCGCAGGGTGCGTTTCAAGTCCGCGCCGAGCGGGTTGCTGTCCGGAATGTCCACGTACAGGGATTGGTAGGGCAGGCTGGCGCTGCCGCGCAGCTGGAATCCGCAACCCGCCGTCAGGACGGCGACCGTCGCGGCCAGGAAGGCGCGGCGCGTGGCTGGCGGGCGAGGGCGCGGCATCTCAGGCGACGATGTTGACCAGCCGGCCCGGGACCACGATCACCTTCTTCGGCGGCCTGCCTTCGAGGTGCCTTTGCGCGCCTTCGCTGGCCACGGCGAGCCCCTCGATGGCCGCCTTGTCGGCGCCTGCCGGCACCTGCACGCTGCCGCGATGCTTGCCGTTGATCTGCAGCACCAGTTCGATGACGTCGGACTTGAGCGCCTCCTCCAGCACCCTGGGCCAGGGCGCGTCGAGAATGTCACCCATGGCGGCGGCGAAGCCGAGTTCCTGCCACATCACATGGGTGATGTGCGGCACCACCGGGTTCAAGGCGCGCAGCAGGATCGAGAGGCCCTCGCGCACCACAGCGGCGGCGACGCCATCACCCTTGGGCGCGCCTTCCAGGGCGTTGAGCATTTTCATCGCCCCGGACACCACGGTGTTGTACTGGATGCGGCCGACATCGAAATCGATCTGCTTCAACGCCGTGTGCACTTCGCGGCGCAGTCGCTTGAGCGGTTCCGGCAGCGCCGCGGCGTCGACCGCCCCGGCGCCCTTGATGGCGCCGGACCACGCGTAGCCGAAGGCCCACAGGCGCTTGAGGAAGCGCGCCGACCCGTCCACGCCGGCATCGCTCCACAGGAGCGTGTCTTCCGGCGGCGAGGTGAACATGGTGTACAGGCGCGCGGTATCCGCGCCGTAGCGTTCGATGAGGTCCTGCGGGTCGACGCCGTTGTTCTTCGACTTCGACATCGTGCCGATGCCGTTGTAGTCGATCGTGCTGCCGTCGGACTTCAGCTTCGCGCCGGTGATGCGGCCATCCGCGCCGAAAATGTTGTCCACATCGTCCGGCCAGAAGTATTCGATGCCGCCCTTGTCATTCTTGCGCGAGTAGATGTGGTTAAGCACCATGCCCTGGCACAGCAGTTTGGTGAAAGGCTCGTCGAAGCTGAGCAGATTCATGTCGCGCATCACCTTGGTCCAGAAGCGCGCGTACAGCAGGTGCAGCACGGCGTGCTCGATGCCGCCGATGTACTGGTCCATCGGCATCCAGTAGTCGTTGCGCGCGTCGACCATGGCGTCATCGGACCCCGGGCTGCAATAGCGCATGAAATACCAGGACGAATCGACGAAGGTGTCCATGGTGTCGGTTTCGCGCCGCGCCGGCTTGCCGCATACCGGGCAGGTGACGCCGGCGTGGAAGCCGGCATGCTTGCCGAGCGGGTTGCCCGAGCCGTCGGGAATGCAGTCTTCCGGCAGCACCACCGGCAGGTCCTTTTCCGGCACCGGCACGGCGCCACAACCGGCCTGCCCGGTGACCGGATCGTCATCGCAGTGGATGATGGGAATCGGCGTGCCCCAGTAGCGCTGGCGCGAGATGCCCCAGTCGCGCAGGCGCCAGGTGGTCTTCTTCTCGCCCAGGCCGCGGGCCGCCAGGTCGGCGGCCACCGCGTCGACGGCGGCCTTGAAGGCCAGGCCGTCGTACTTGCCGGAATTGACGCAGGTACCGGCCTCCTTGTCGGCGTACCACGCCTGCCAGGCGTCGGTGGAGAAGGTCTTGCCGGCATGGCCCACCACCTGGCGGATCGGCAGGTTGTATTTCTTCGCGAAGGCGAAGTCGCGTTCGTCGTGCGCCGGCACGCCCATCACCGCGCCGTCGCCGTAGCTCATCAGCACGTAGTTGCCGACCCACAGTTCGACGCTTGCGCCGGTGAGCGGGTGCTCGACATGCAGGCCGGTGGGCAGGCCTTCCTTCTCCCTCAACGCCAGTTCGGCCTCGGTGGTGCCGCCCTTCTTGCATTCCTCGATGAAGGCCGCGAGTTTCGGGTTGGTCAGCGCCGCATGCATGGCCAGCGGGTGCTCCGGGGCCACCGCGCAGAAGGTCACGCCCATGATGGTGTCGGCACGGGTGGTGAACACATGCATGCGCCCGCCGCCGATGGGTTGGCCGTCGCTCCCCTTGATGTCGTGCGGGAAGGCGAAGCGCACGCCCTCGCTCTTGCCCAGCCAGTTCTCCTGCATCAGGCGCACCCGCTCCGGCCAGCCCGGCAGCTTGGTGAGGGTGTGGTCGAGCAGTTCCTCGGCGTAGTCGGTGATCTTCAGGTAGTAGCCGGGAATCTCGCGCTTTTCCACCGGCGCGCCGGTGCGCCAGCCGCGCCCGTCGATCACCTGCTCGTTGGCCAGCACGGTCTGGTCCACCGGATCCCAGTTGACGATCTGCGTCTTGCGGTAGGCGATGCCTTTCTCCAGCATCCTGAGGAACAGCCACTGGTTCCACTTGTAGTACTTCGGGTCGCAGGCCGCCATTTCGCGGCTCCAGTCGATGGCCAACCCCATTGCCTGCATCTGCTTCTTCATGTAGGCGATGTTCTCGTAGGTCCACTTCGCCGGCGCGACCTTGTTCTTCATCGCCGCGTTTTCCGCCGGCAGGCCGAACGCGTCCCAGCCCATGGGCATGAGCACGTTGTAGCCGTTCATGCGCAGATGGCGGTACATCACGTCGTTGATGGTGTAGTTGCGCACATGGCCCATGTGCAGCTTGCCCGAGGGGTAGGGGAGCATGGAACAGGCGTAGAACTTCGGCTTCTCGCGGCCGGCGGCATCCCTGGCATGTTCCACCGCAAGATAGGCGCGGGTGGCTTCCCAATGCGCCTGGGCGGCTTTTTCAACCTCGGACGGGGTGTATTTTTCTTGCATGACCTTGTGCCGACTGCGACAGCGACGAAAACGAAAATTATAGCCGCAGGCCCGCGCATGCCCCCTGTGGTGGCGCCCGGGCAGGGCTTTCTGCGGCCGGATGTGAGATGCGTCACGGCGGCGCCCCCGCAGTGTCCCCGCCGGCCGGCCAGGCGGCGTACCCTAGCGGGCAAACCTCAAAACAGGAAAGGAACGCCCATGTACCCCGTTTCCCGCGCCCGCATCTTCGTCGCAGGCCTGCTGGCCTCGCTCGCCGCCGCCGGCGCCGGCGCGGCGCCTACCGCAGTGGTTGAAGGCGTGCAGATGCCGGCCTGGGTCGAGCGCGGCGGCGCGCGCCAGCCGCTCGCGCCCGGCATGGAACTCAAGGCCGGCGACCGCATCACCACGGGCGCGAATTCGCGCATCCTCATGCGCATGGCCGAAGGCAGCCAGGTCAAGCTCGGCGAGGGCGCGATCTTCTCGCTCGAGAGCCTCGGCCAGCGCCAGGAGAACCGCCAGACCATGCTCTCGGCCGTGTTCGATCTCGCGCGCGGTGCCTTCCGCTTCACCACCGACGCCAGCGCCCGGCTTGCCAGCCGCCGCGAGGTGGACATCCGCATCTCGACGGTCACCGCCGGCATCCGCGGCACCGACCTGTGGGGAAAGTCTGCCGGCGACCGGGACATCGTCTGCCTGATCGATGGGCGGGTGGCCGTGCAGCGCGAGGCCGAGCCGCCGGTCAACCTCGACCAGCCGATGCAGTTCTACATCGCGCCCAAGGCCAACGGCCGGCCGGACACCTCCAGGACGGTGCAACTGGCCACCGTCAGCGACGAGCAGTTGGGGCAGTGGGCCACCGAGACCGACATCGCGCCCGGCCAGGGCGCGGCGCGGCGCGGCGGGACATGGAAGGTGGTGGTCGCCGCCAGCGACGACCCGGGGGCGGCCCTGGCGGTGGCCGAGAAGCTGCGCGCCGAGGGCTATGCCACCGGCGTGTTCCCTGCCGGCAACGCGAACCGGCGCGTCTACGAGGCGCGCATCGAGGGCCTGCCCAGCCGCGCCGAGGCCGATGCGCTGGCCGGGCGCATCGAGCCTGTCACCGGCACCCGGGGGCGCGCGACCCGGTAAGGGGGCGCACTGGGCAGCCGGGCAGGGCCCGTGCCGATGTATCCTTCCGGCTTAGCTTCGGGAGATACCGGCATGAACCAGCGGCTGCAATCCGCCACGCTGACCATCAACGGCGAGCGTCTGTGGGCTTCGCTCATGGACATGGCCAGGATAGGCGCCACCCCCAAGGGGGGGGTCAGGCGCATCGCGCTGACGCAGGAAGACAAGGCGGGGCGCGACAAGTTCGTGGCCTGGTGCAAGGCGGCGGGCCTTTCCATCCGCATCGACCGGATGGGCAACATCTTCGCGCGCCGCGCCGGCACCGCAGCGCAGGCGGCCCCGGTGATGAGCGGCAGCCATCTCGACACCCAGCCTTCCGGCGGGCGCTTCGACGGCTGCTATGGCGTGATGGCGGCGCTCGAGGTCTGCCGCAGCCTCGACGACTACGGCATCCGCACCCGCAGGCCCATCGAGGTGGCGGTATGGACCAACGAGGAAGGGTCGCGCTTCACTCCGGTGATGGAAGGCTCGGGCGTGTTCGTCGGCGCCTTCACCCTCGAGCACGCGCGCGCCCAGACCGACGCCGACGGCGTGCGCATGGGCGACGCGCTCGATGCCATCGGCTACAGCGGCGACGCGCCGATGGGCCATCCGGTGGCGGCCTACTTCGAGGCGCATATCGAGCAGGGCCCGGTGCTGGAGAACGCCGGCATGACCATCGGCGTGGTCAGCGGCGGGCTGGGTCAGCGCTGGTTCAACCTCACCGTCACCGGCATGGAGGCGCATGCCGGACCCACCCCCATGCACCTGCGGCGCGACGCGCTGCAGGGCGCCACCCACATCATGCAGGCCGTCGACGCGCTGGGCCGCAGCGGCGCCGACACGCGCGCCACCGTGGGCTACGTGAAGGTGGAGCCCAATTCGCGCAACGTAATCCCGGGCCGGGTGACCTTCAGCGTCGACCTGCGCGCGGGCGACGACGCGGAACTGGCGCGCCTGACGGCCGGCATGCGCGAGGCGGCCGAGCGGGTGTGCCGCGAGCGCCGGCTGGAACTGGCCATCGAGCAAACGGTGTACTACCCGCCCACCCCCTTCGCGGCGGAGTGCCGC
>CANGUJ010000153.1 GCA_947456845.1 Burkholderiales bacterium
CCCGACACCGCACCCTTTCCCTCCCGCGCCGGGGCGTGAGCCAGGCGCGGCTTCGCCGCGGGCATGGTGAGCCTGCGCGCGCCCGCGCGGGCGTGACGCGCGTCACGACTCGAGGCCCGCTGCCCGGCAGTACGTGCGTTTTCGCACCCATGCGGCACGCTCGCCCTCCTCGCGCCGCCGCCGCGGCCCTATAAAGCCATCCATGCGGGTCACATGCCTGATCCGCGCTACAGGAAGGCGGGCAAGCCATGAACACCCTCACCTGCGCGATCGTCGCTATCGCCATCGCCATCGCCCTGGCCACCGGCCTGGCCGCCGGCGGGGACCCGGCCGATCACGGCGCCCACCGGACGGCGCTCGACATCCGGGACGCGGCGCCGTCCGCGGCGGGCGGCCTGTTGAGGATTTGACCGCGGCACCCGCAAGAACAACCTTGAAACTCGGAAAGAAGTCACGATGTCTGGATGCGATCTTGAAGCGGCCTGCTCGGCCTTGTTCGAAACCGTGGCGCCCCTCTATCTGGAGAAGGGGGCCGTCTATCCCGCACTCATCGGCGTGAGGCTCCGCGCGGGCCGCATGGTCGATTCGCATACCGAGTGGCTGAGGTCGCCCGACAAGACCGACCTCCTGATCGCGCGCATGCGGCGCAGCTGGGACACCGTGGCCCTGGTCAAGCCCGCGGACGACGCCTCCGAGGAGGCCCTGCCCGACTGCGACGGCAGGCGCAGGTTCGCCGCCATCGAGCTGCACAGCGCCGCCGGCGTTGCCCGCGCCTACTGCTGCGTGGATCCGGCCACCAGGGAAATGCGCACCGGGCGCCTGGCGATGTTGCAGGCACCCGACCGCGCGGCGTGAGCCAGCGCGGCGGCGGCTACTCCCAGAGCCGCTCCGGCAAGGGCAGGCCGGCAAGATCGGCCTCGGTCAGGCGCCCGTCCGGTTCGATGCCGAAGCGCTCAAGCACCGCGATGAGCTGGCGCGCGTGCTGCGCGCAATGCCAGGTGGAGCGCTCGAACAGCATGTGCACGGGGTGCACGCCGAAGAAGGTGTCGAGCGGCTGCTGGCAGGTGCGGTCGTCGAGCGTCTCCCACCAGTGTTGCAGGCGCATCATCACCCCATCGCCATACGCGGCGATCTGTGCGCTGGAAAAGACCTTGCCGTCAGGCGTTTCCGCGTTGGCCTTCTCGGCGGTGTACTCGGCCCCGTCGACCGCGCTTTCGAGGAAGGCCTCGACGATGCGGAACACATGGTGGCCGATCATGCGGATGGTGCGGTCACGGTTGTCGATGACGCGTTCGTCGAGCCGCTCGGCCGGAATCTGGCGGATGTAACGCTGTACCGCGCGCAGTACCAGCAGCCATTTGGCGATCAACTGGTCGGGCGGCAGGCGCGCGTGGCCGGTGCCTTGCAGGCCGACGAACCTGGCGACGTCTTCCAGGTTTTGCGCAAAGGTGAACTTGTCGCCATAGGCCACCACCGGCACGCTGCGCGCACCGAGGGCGAACAGCTTCTCTCGTCCGCCGGCGTCGTTCAGGACGTCAATGGCGACGAAGTCGATGTTCTTCTGCGAAAGAAACTCTTTCGTTCGAAGGCAGCTGCTTCACCCGGGCTGGGTGTAGAGGATGAACTTTTCGGCGACGGCGGCCATGGCGATGACGATGTGCAGGAGAAAGCGAGGCTACGTGGTTGGCTACGGCACGTCAAGCGAGGCCCGGGCGCGCCGCTGCGGCAGAGCCGCAATGAAAAAGGCCCGGGGTGGAGGGGGCGCGCCCCGCAGGTCGCTCACCGGGTCGCGTTCGGCCCGTCCCGTGGCGACGGCGTATCGTGCCGGCGGGTGCGGCACTACGACCCTGGATTCCAGGCCTTCGAGAAGGTCGGACTGCATGTCCAGCAGGAATGGCACCTCGCGCGCCGTCTCCTTGCGGGGATTCTTGTAGACGACGAAGCGTGCCATCAGAAGCCGCGCAATCCGTCGCTGAACATCCCTTCCCGCTTGACTCGCTCGTTGTATTCGGCGATGGCTTCCTGGTTTTCCGCAAGCCATTTTTCGCGGTAACGGCGCCGCACTTCTTGCTCACCTTCAGCCAGACCGCGCGAGAGAAGTCATCGCTGACGTAGCGTGTCGACCATGCGGCGGCAAAGTTGAAGATGGATATCCGTGAGCCGGTCTTCCGCCGAGGCTTCGATCACGGACTCGATCAGCAGGAGCGCTTGTTCATTGCGCTGCCTGGCGTTGACCAGCGCGCGACGCAACTCGTCGATGAATTGATCGCGCGCGTTGACCTCGCGAATCAGGGGATCCCAATGAAGCGAGCGATGTCGCTCGAGGAGGTTTTCAACGACCGCGGGGTGCGCGCTGAGATGCTCCGGGTTGAAGTCTTCCAGCTGGAAGGCCTTCAGCGCGGGCACATCCTGAAGCGTTGCCTGGGTGAGGCGCTCGAATCCCATGCTCCAGTTTTCGTAGAGCCTGTCCTGCACGGCCTCGCGCTTGATGACCTGGAAATCCCGATGCCGACTGTCACGCTCGATCCTGCCGAGGAGCGTTTCGACCGTGCCGGTCTCGCCTTCCAGCGTTTGCAGGAACGTTCCGTTGGCATACATGAGCATGCCGGTGACGCCCAGGGTCGGGTTGTTGCGCTTGCAATGCTCCAGAAGATCGACCAATGCCTGGGCGGTAAAGGGATCGGACTCGCGGCTGAGGTAGGTCACACGAAGCATCGGCAAAACCCCCGTTCAAATGGCGCGGTGAAATCGTCAATTGGCTTTCATCCTACCTGATCCGGACCGTTTTTTGGCAAAGTGGCGAACCCGTTTCCGGTTCGCGTCCGCCCGCTGCCGGCATGGTTTTTCGCTCGCCGGTGCATGGGCATGTGCCTGCCTTGGCGGCGAGCCGTTGCCCCTCGGCCATCGGAATGTGGTTGATCCAGACCACGACGTGCCGCCCGGCCCCGCAAGACCTGCACGCGATCATGCGGGCGCACCCGTTCGGCGCCCGTGTCACGCTCGGGCCGGAGGGCCTCGATGCCAACCACATACCCTTCCAGTTCGACGCGGCGCCCGGCGGGCATGGGCGACTCGCCGCGCACGTGGCGCGCGATCGTGGGCATCGAGATCGGGCGCATTGAAGGCAAGGCCAAGCTGCGCCTCAGTGGCCGCGGCCGAACGCGTAGGACAGGCCGATCCACACCGCCGAGAGGTGCGCGTGGTTGCTCGCCGCGCGGCCCTGCACGGTGGCGAAAGCGCCCTGGGCGCCGCCGCGCGCATCGGGGAAGTTGAAGGCCTGGTCCGGAAACCGCGCCTGCAGGTACTCCGCGCGCAGCGCCCAGCGCGAGCCCCACCGCCACTCCAGGCCGGCGCCCAGCACGTAACCGCGACGGAGTTGTCGATCGGTCTCGCTGAACTGGGCCGCGGTCACGCTGCTCGCGGGCACCGCCCGGTACTGGGTGCGCGTCACCTGCTCGGCCGCAAAGGCCGCGCCTCCGGAGCCGAACACCAGCAGGTCGCCGAACGACCAGGCGGCGACCGCGCGCGCCGTGGCCAGCCACGGCGTTTCGTACTGGAGCGTGGCACTGGGCTGGCCGGCATAGACGCCGCCGTCGATGAGGTTCTGGGTGCGGGTCTGGTGGCCCGGGCGAGCGATGTCGGCGTGCAGGCCGACGATCAGGCCGGACCCCAGGCGCTTGCGCAGGCCCGCCTGCAGCGCGAACCCGCCGGCGGCGTCGGTCAACGCGTTGGCCGCCTCGTTGGTGGCGTTGGCGCCGACCGTGCCGTCGGCCTTGACGGTCGTCCCGCTGATGACGTTGCGTGAACTCGTCGCCGCCACGCCGACATATCCGCCGGACCAGGGGTCCTGCGCCACGGCCGGGGCGGCCAGGGACAGGCATGCTGCGAGCAAGACTGCGGCACGCGTTTGGCGGAAGGGTATGTTGGCTTGCGCTGGTTGGATGTGCATGGCGCTCGTACGGGCCACCGGCGCATCGCGGACGGATGGGCAGCCATGATTTCGGGGGCGCCCGGGGCGCGCTCGGTGTTCAAAGTATCGCACGGGCCGTGCCGGCCGCTGGCACGGAAATGAAGCCGGAAACCGGCTCCAGGCGGGCGCGACGCCGGTCAAGGCCGCCAAGGATGCCCGCGCGCGCGGACGCGCGACGATCCTGTTCGTTGACGAGGTGTCCCGCATGGCGCGGGCCTCGCGCAAATGAAAACGCCCAACCGGGAACGGTCAGGCGTTTGGTATTGGTGGCCTGGGGCGGAATCGAACCACCGACACAAGGATTTTCAGTCCTCTGCTCTACCGACTGAGCTACCAGGCCGTTACGTCTACGATCATAACGACGCAAGCCCTCAAGTATAGCCCGAAAAGCCCCGGCGGTGGGGCAGCCCGCCGCGGTCAGCTGGCCATCATTTCGCGGGCAGCCACTTGGCGAGCGCGCGGCCGAGCGCCTCCTCGTCGATGGGCTTGTCGAGGTGGTCGTTCATGCCGGCGCGCAGGCAGCGCTCGCGGTCATCCTCGAAGCCGTAGCTGGTCAGGCCGATGATGCGCAGGTTCGCCGTGTCCGGTATCGCGCGCAGGGCGCGGGTGGCGTCCAGGCCGTCGAGGTCCGGCATTTCCACATCCATCAGGATCAGGTCGCAGGTGGCCGCCTTGGCGAGCCTGATCGCCTCCAGGCCGGTAGGGGCGTGGCTCACGCGGGCGCCGGCCTTTTCGAGGAAAAACTGGGTCGCCAGGCGGCTGGTCTGGTCGTCGTCGACCACCATGATGTGGGCGCCTTGCGCCTTGCCGTGGATCGTCATGTGCGGTGCCTTGCTCGGTTGTCTCCTTCAAGGCGCGACCATACACGGATCGCGCCCATAAAAAAGCCGGCTTGGAGCCGGCTTTCAGGCGCTTTCCGGGCGATTGAACGCCCGGTCCGCGGTCAGTCGTGGATCTTGTTGTCCTTGGTTTCCTTGATGAACAGCATGCCGATCACGAAGGTCATCAGCGCGATGACGATCGGGTACCAGAGGCCGTAGTAAATGTCGCCGGTGGCGGCCACCATCGCGAAGGCGGTGGTGGGCAGGAAGCCGCCGAACCAGCCGTTGCCGATGTGGTACGGCAGGCTCATTGAGGTGTAGCGGATGCGGGTCGGGAACAGCTCCACCAGCATCGCGGCGATCGGGCCGTACACCATGGTCACGTAGATGACCAGGATGACGAGGATGCCGATCACCATCACATGGTTGATCTGGTTGGGGTCGGCCTTGGCGGGATATCCCGCCGCCTTCACCGCCTCGCCGATGCTCTTGGTGAACTCGCCCGACTTCTTCTTGGCGTCATCCGGCGAGAGGCCGGCGGCCTCGTAGCTTTCGATGACCTTGTCGCCCACCTTGATCTTGGCGACCGTGCCGGCCGGCGCGGCCTCGTTGGCGTAGTTCACCGAGGAACGCGCCAGGAAGGCCTTGGCGATGTCGCACGAGGTCGTGAACTTGGCCGTGCCCACCGGGTTGAACTGGAACGAGCAGGCGTTCGGGTCGGCCACCACCACCACCGGCGACTTGGCCTGCGCGGCTTCCAGCGCCGGGTTGGCGTAGTGCGTCAGCGCCTTGAACAGCGGGAAGTAGGTGAGCGCGGCGATCAGGCAGCCGCCCATGATGATCATCTTGCGGCCGATCTTGTCCGACAGCGCGCCGAAGACGATGAAGAAAGGCGTACCGATCAGGAGCGATGCGGCGATCATCAGGTTGGCGGTGCCGCCGTCCACCTTGAGCGTCTGCGTCAGGAAGAACAGCGCGTAGAACTGGCCGGTGTACCAGACGACGGCCTGGCCGGCGGTGAGGCCCAGCAGGGCGAGAATGACGATCTTCAGGTTTTTCCACTGCCCGAAGGACTCGGTCAGCGGCGCCTTGGAGGTCTTGCCCTCGGCCTTCATCTTCTGGAACATCGGCGATTCGTTCAACTGCATGCGGATCCACACCGAGATGCCGAGCAGCACCACCGAGAGCAGGAACGGAATGCGCCAGCCCCAGGCGGCGAAGGCTTCCTCGCCCACGGCGGTGCGCACGCCCAGGATCACCAGGAGCGAGAGGAACAGGCCCAGGGTCGCGGTGGTCTGGATCCAGGCGGTGTAGGCGCCGCGCTTGTTGTCCGGCGCATGCTCGGCCACGTAGGTGGCCGCGCCGCCGTACTCGCCGCCCAGCGCCAGGCCCTGCAGCAGGCGCAGGGCGATCAGGATGATCGGCGCCGCGATGCCGATCGAGGCATAGCCGGGCAACAGGCCGACGATGAAGGTCGCCACGCCCATGATGAGGATGGTGACCAGGAAGGTGTATTTGCGGCCCACCAGGTCGCCCAGGCGGCCGAACACGATGGCGCCGAAGGGGCGCACCGCGAAACCGGCGGCGAAGGCCATCAGCGCGAAGATGAAGGCCGCGGTTTCATTGACGCCGGCGAAGAACTGCTTGGCGATGATGGCCGCGAGCGAGCCGTAGAGATAGAAGTCGTACCACTCAAAGACCGTCCCCAGCGATGAAGCGAAAATGACCTTCCGCTCTGCCGCGGCGTCATGGGTGAAACCCGAGGCGTTTGTCGCCGTTGCCGTTGCCATGTTGTTTCCTCCGTCGAATAGGTATGTGGGCACCGCGGGCGTCGCCGTCCGGATGTTGGGCCGCACCTTAGGAGCGCTGGCTTACGACGCTCTTACTCTGCCCGCACGGTCCCGGCAGCCGGGCGCGAATGACGCGGCGCCGCATCTGAAAAGCGGCACACTTTCAGGCATTTATGCCCGCGTCGTCAGGCAAACGTCAGGTTTGTAAAAATTGCGCGCCGGGCCTCAAGTCGGCCGTTCGTCGCACCCGCAGCACGCGCGCGCTCAGCCCGGCCGGGCCGTACGCGGGAATGCCGCGGTGAACGCGGCGCCCCCCAGGGTCGAGGTGCCGATGGTGATGCGCGCGTGATGCTTGCGGGCGATTTCGCGCACGATCGCAAGGCCTAAGCCCGAGCCGTCGAGATTGCGGCCGTCCGGGTCGCTGCCCAGCACCCGGTAGAAACGCTCGAATACCAGGTCGCGCTCGTGTTCTGGAATGCCGGGGCCGCTGTCCTCGACGAGGAGCACGGCGAGCGCGCCGGGAGCTTCCGCGCTGTCGCGCACGTGTACGTTGATGATGCCGCCGTCGGGGGTGTAGCGGATGGCGTTGTCGATCAGGTTGTTGACCAGTTCGGCCAGCAGCACCGGGTCGCCGTCGACCTCCAGCGCGCGCACGCGCGCCTCGTCGCAGCCCAGGTCGATGCGCTTGGCCAGGGCGGCGGGCACCCATTCGCGCACCCGTTCGCGCACCAGTTCATCGAGCGCCACCTGTCCGAGCGGCGGCAGCGCCCCGGACTCCCCGCTGCGCTCGGCGCGCGTCAGGGCGAGCAACTGGTTGACCATGCGCGCCGCGCGTTCGGTCGACAGCGCCATCTGCTCGAGGCTGCGGCGCAGTTCGGTGATGTCGCTTTGCCCGTGCAACTGCAGGAGCGCGAGCTCGGTCTGCGTTTTCAGGCCGGCCAGCGGGGTGCGCAACTGGTGCGCCGCGTTGGCCACGAAGCGCTGCTGGCCCTGGATGCTTTCGTCCAGGCGCTGCATGAGCTGGTTGATGGAACGGATCAGGGGCGCCACCTCTTCGGGCACGGCCTTGGTGTCGATGGCGGAAAGATCGCCGGGCTTGCGCCGGCCGATGCGCTGCGAGAGTTCCGCCAGCGGCACCAGGCCGCGCGCCAGGCCGAACCAGATCAGCGTCACCGCCAGGGGCAGCACGATGAATTGCGGGAGTATCACGCCCTTGACCACCTCGTTGGCAAGCTCGGTGCGCTTGTTGAGGGTCTCCGCCACCTGCACCAGCGGCAGCCGCACCTGGCGCGCCGGGTCCGCCGCGGGAACGCCGGGCGGCGCCGCATGCAGGTAGGCGATGCGCAGTTCAACGCCGTGCAGGAAGTCGTTGCGGAACTGCACCTGGCCGGGCACGATGGGTTCGTACTCGTCCGGCAGCGGCAGTTCGGCGTCGCCGGCGACATACTCGCCGCGCGCGCCCAGCACCTGGAAATACACGGTGTCGGTGTCGTCGGCGCGCAGGATTTCGCGTGCCGGGCGCGGCAGGTCGATGGTGACCCGACCGTCGGCGAGCCTGATCTGCTCCGCCAGGGCCTGGGTGGATTCGGCCAGCGCGCGATCGTAGGGCGGGTTGGAGAGCGACTTGGCCGAGACATAGGTGAGCACGATCGATACCGGCCACAGCAGCATCAGCGGCACCAGCAGCCAG
>CANGUJ010000154.1 GCA_947456845.1 Burkholderiales bacterium
GCTGTTGAGCAGCACCTGGTAGAGCTCGGAGATGCGGCCGCGCGCGGCCTTGATGGCGGCTTCCTGCGCCGCCAGTTCGGGGCGTGTGCCGGGTACAACCGGCGGTACTCGAGTGGACATATCTGCCTCCTGGTAGTGTCGTTCGTCCGTGCGGAACGGGCTTGCGTCATCCGCACCGCACGGTCATGCCGCCATCGACCACGATTTCGGTGCCGGTGATGAAACGCGCCTCGTCGGAAGCGAGGAAAAGTATGGCGTTGGCGGTGTCGGTGCCGTCACCCATGAAACCGAGCGGTATGCGCGCCTGGCGCGACCTGAGCAATGCCTCGACATCGCCGCCGGCCTCCCGCGCGCGCCGCACGGTCTCCTCGAGGCGACCGGCATCGATATCGGCGGCCAAAACGCGCGCCCCCTCCTGGGCGAAGCGCACCGCGGTGGCGCGCCCGTTGCCCCAGCCGGGTCCCACCGAACCGGCACCGCATACGATCGCGACCTTGCCGGCCAGCCGGCCGCTAGTCACGCGGGATCCCGGCCAGGCGTTCGACATGACGAACCGTCGATATGTAGTCCAGATCCCCTTCACCCTGCGCGGCGATGGCCGCATAGATCTGCCTGACCTGCGCCGTCAGGCCCAGCGGCACGCCGCTGCGCGCGCCCTCACCCAGGATGAGGTCGAGATCCTTGATCATTTGCAGGCCGGAAAAAGTCGACGTGTAATCGCGCGCCTGCAGCGGCGCCACCTTGTAGTTGACCATCGGGGAGCCGACCGCGCTCTTGCCCATGATGTCGAGCATCTGCGACCAGTCCAGGCCTCCTTTCTCGCCCAGCGCAAGGGCCTCCCCCATCAGGCCGGCAGTGCCCGCGATCAACAGGTTGATCACCAGCTTGATCACCCTGCCCTGCTCCCCCTCGCCGAGGTAGAAGTGGGTCTTGCTGAAGGTGTCGAGCAGGGGCTTGACGAAGTCGTACGCCGGGCGGGGTCCTGAAGCCATGACCGTCAGCGCGGCTGCGCGCGCGACCACCGGGTTACCCGACACGGTTGAGCGCACGTACTCGACACCGGCAGCCGCGAGCACGCCGGCCGCCTCGGCCGAGATGCCGGGCGAGACGGTGCTGGTGTCGGCATAGATCAACCCGGGACGTCCCGCCGCGGCGACCAGCCTGGCAACGCCCGCGAACGCGGCATCGTTGGGCAGCGAACTGAGGACCACATCGGCGCCGCGCACGCTTGCGCCGGGGTCGGCTGCCGCCGTGGCGCCCGCAGCGGACGCCAGCGCGAGATTTTCAGCCACGGGATCGAACGCGACGACCCCGAAGCCGGCACGGCACAGGTGCTCGATCATCGGCAAGCCCATCTTGCCCGCCCCGATGAAGGCGACGGTATGGGTGCGGGCGGTTGCGCCGGTCATCACGCCACCTTCTTGAGGTTGAGCGCGGAGAGGATGCGGTCGCCGGAAGCCGACAGCACCGACTGTAGGCGTTCGATGCCCGTGTGCAGCAGTTTACCGCGCCGTTTTTTCCATCGTCCTGCGATCATCACCGAATCGATGTTCGCGAGGCTGGTCTGCATGACCACGCTGGCCACCGGATCGTGAACCGGGTGCATGTTGATCTGCCTGGCGTCAATGAGGACCAGATCGGCCTGCTTGCCCGCGGCGAGCGAACCGATGCGGTCATCCATACGCAGCATCTTCGCCCCGCGCGTGGTGATCCATGAAAAGGCCTCGCGCACCGGCACGGTCGAGGTGTCTGGAATGCCGCCGTCGGCTGCCCGCCGGTCGGCGTTGTCGAGGGCGCGCTGCATCGCCAGCGCAATGCGCGCCACCGTGAACATGTCTCCCGACATTACCGATTCGAGATCCACGCCGAGCGTGGGCCCGCTGCCCAGCCGGCGCAAGCGCCCGGTGATCGGGTGGCCGTGCCCTTGCGCCATCTCGTTTTCGGGCGTGATCGAAAAGCTCATGCCGAGATCGACAAAACGCTTCAGTTGCTCGTCCGACAGGTTGTTGCCGTGGACGATGTTGACATGGTCCCCGAGCAACCCGGCCGCCTCGAGCCGCTCCCATCCGTCCGGCGTCCTGGCGGGGCCACCACCCTGGTGCATGCTGGCGATCAGGCCGGACTCGCGGGCGAGCGCGAAATCCGCCAGGGCGACCTCCAGGGTCGAGTAGTGCGGCCCGAGAATCGCCAGCCCGAGTGTGACCAGGCCGTCATTGGCCGGCAGACGATGCTTGAGCAGGCGCTCGACCTCATGGCGCGGATGCGGGACCTCCCAGAACGGCTTCTGCCCGGGTTTCGGGTCGGGCTTCGGACTGCCGTGGAAGAAAGCTGCGCGGATGCCGGATTCGACCAGGCCGTCGATGGCGGCATCGGTGTGCGCCGGCGTCGGGTTGTTGTGGCACCAATCCACCAGCGTGGTGGCGCCGCAATTGATCTGGTTGAGAGCGCCGACGGTGGTGGCGATGCCGATGTCTTCGGGACGAAACACGGTCGCCAGCCCGGCATGCACATGCTTGAAGTATTCGGGCAAGGTCCAGTTCGCCGCCACGCCGCGCAGGCCGGTCTGCCAGGTGTGCATATGGGCATTGACCAGGCCGGGGATGACGATGAAGCCGGCTGCCTCGACAACTTCGGCGTCACCGGCGGCGAGCGCGGGTCCGATGGCGGCGATACGGTCGTTCTCGACCAGCAGATCGCCCTGCAAGTCGCCGGTCGCCTCATCCATCGAGACGATCGTGGCATTGCGGATGAGGGTACGCGCCATTTTGCTTCAGGACTCTAGGCCGTCGCTGATTTCGACGTTGGCCGGCGTGAGTTCGAGGCCGGCGTTCTTGGCCAGTTCGACCAGCAGGACCGCGAAATCCACGTTGTCGTAGCCGCGCCCGACCAGCGCGGCGATCGACTCCCTTGTCGCGGCCGCAGCCGGCATCGGCACGCCATGGGACTTGGCCGCAGCCATGCCGAGATCCAGATCCTTCAACAGCAGCTTCGGTGTGAAGGTGACCTTGTCGAAGGTGAGGTTGGCCAAGGTGGGCGTCTTGTAGGCGGTGTACATCGACCCGAGCACCGAATTGTTGATCGATTGCAGGAACACATGGCGCGGAATGCCGGCTTTTTCGGCAAGCACCGCCACCTCGCAAAAGGTCTGGATGATGACACCGAACATGGTGTTGTGGGCGATTTTCCATACCCGCGCCAGTTCCCCTTCGCCCAGCCACATTTCAGAGCGACCCAGCATGGCCAGGTAGGGTCGGACGGCCTCGTAGGAGGCCTTCGGGCCGGACGCCACCACGGAAAGCTTGCCGGCCTTGGCGACCTTGCCGTTGCCGGATACCGGCGCGCATATGTAGGCGATGCCGCGCCTTTCCAGTTCGGCACGCACACCGGCCGAGCCTTCCTGCGAGATCGAGGAGCAGTCCACGACCATGTCCGGCTTGGCGCCCCGCGACAGGAGACCGCCCGCCTCGAAAAGCACCTCTTTCAGGTCGTCGGTGGTCGACACCATGGTGAACACGATGTCGCGATCGGCCAAATCGGGCTTGCCGGCCACGATCTTGGCGCCATAGGGCTTGAGCGGTTCGGCCTTGGCCGCCGTGCGATTCCAGACCGAAACGTCGCAGCCGTTTTTGAGGAGGCGAATGGCCATGGCTTCGCCCATGCGTCCGAGGCCGATCCAGCCGATGGTGGGTTGCTTGCTCATTTGATTTCCGATGGGTTGGTTTGAGGTTGGTTGGAGGTTGAGGATGGGTCAGGGTTCGCGCAGCGGCACGCCGGAAATGCGCACCAGTTCATCGAACTGGAGCCCGTCCACCCAATCAAGGGCGGTGACCCCGTGCGGACCGATCGCCAGCGTGGCCAGATCGGTGTAGACGCGCTTGACGCAGCCCACGCCGGTCAGGGGATAGGTGCAGCGCTCGACGATTTTCGACTCGCCTGCCTTGGTCTGATGCTCCATCATCACGTAGGTGCTCTTGGCGCCGACGGCCAGGTCCATCGCGCCGCCGACAGCGGGAATCGCATCCGGCGCGCCGGTGCTCCAGTTGGCCAGGTCGCCGTTGACCGCCACCTGGAAGGCGCCCAGCACGCAAATGTCGAGGTGGCCGCCGCGCATCATCGCAAACGAGTCGGCGTGATGGAAGAATGCGCCACCCGGCAGCAGGGTGACGGGCTGCTTGCCGGCGTTGATCAGGTCCCAGTCCTCTTCCCCCTTGGCCGGCGCCGGCCCCATGCCGAGGATGCCGTTTTCGCTGTGCAGGAAAATCTCGCGCCCGCGCGGCAGGTGATTGGCCACCAGGGTCGGCAGGCCGATGCCGAGGTTCACATAGGCGCCCTCCGGAATGTCGCGCGCCACCCGGGCGGCCATTTCGTCGCGGGTTCTGCGGATGTAGCTCATGCGGCCTCCATGGCGCCCTGGCGCGCGACCTTGACCACGCGCTTGACGAAAATGCCCGGCGTGACCACGACTTCGGGGTCGAGCGCGCCCAGTTCGACGGTTTCGAAAACCTGGGCGATTGTGCATTTGGCGGCCGTCGCCATGATCGGCCCGAAGTTGCGCGCCGCCTTCCGGTAGGTGAGATTGCCCCAGCGGTCGCCGCGCTCGGCCTTGATCAGCGCGACATCGGCATGGATGGGATATTCGAGCACGTACATGCGGCCGTTGATCTCGCGGGTTTCCTTGCCCTTGGCAAGATCGGTACCGTAGCCGGTCGGGGTGAAAAAGGCGCCGACGCCGGCACCGGCCGCGCGGATGCGCTCGGCGAGGTTGCCCTGCGGCACGAGCTCGAGTTCGAGCTTGCCGGCGCGGTACAGGCTGTCGAAATGGTGCGAGTCCGCCTGGCGCGGAAATGAGCAGATGATCTTGCGCACGCGCCCGGCCTTGAGCAATGCCGCCAGACCCTGCTCGCCGTTGCCGGCATTGTTGTTGACGATGACAAGGTCCCTCGCGCCCTGCTCGATCAAGCCGTCGATCAATTCATTGGGCATGCCTGCACCGCCGAAACCGCCGGTCATGACGGTGGCGCCGTCGGGCACCCCGGCCAGCGCATCGGCAACGGACGCGTACAGCTTGTTGATCATGCTCTTGCCTCCTCAGGCGGCCGGCGGGCGGCCGTGAAAAGCGTCGTCGAGGAGCGCGCGAATGGCGGCACGGTTGAGCGGACGCGGATTCGGATACGGCGAGGCGGCGGCGATGTCGGCCGCCCGCTCCAGGCCGTCCGCCGGCATGCCGATGGCAGCCAGCGAGGTGGGCGTGCCCAGACGCTGCTCCAGGGCATACAAGCCTTGCGCGGCGTCGGTGGCGCCGAGCGCGCGCGCGATGCGGCGCATCGCCTCGGGGGCCGCCTTGGCGTTGTAGGCGGTGGCATGCGGCAGCACCACGGTGTGGGTCTCGGCGTGCGGGAGGTTGAAACTGCCGCCAAGGGTGTGGCACAGTTTGTGATGCAGCGCCATGGCGCAGCCGTTCAACGCGATGCCGCACAGCCACGCCCCGTAGAGCACATTCGAGCGAGCCTCGATATCGCGCGGGGCGGCAAGCACCGCGGGCAGGCCGCTTGCGAGGGCGCGAATGCCCTCCTCGGCCATCAGCGAAATCACCGGGTTGGCATCCACCGCGTAGAGGGCTTCCACCGCATGGGCGATGGCGTTCATCCCGCTGGTCGCCGACAGCGCCGCAGGCAGGCCCAGGGTCAATTCCGGATCGTAGATCACGGTGCGCGGCAGGACGCGCCCATCCCGGCCGGTCTTCTTCAAGCCGCCTTCGGTAATGCCGAACATGGTGGTCATCTCCGACCCGGCGTAGGTCGTAGGGATGGCCAGGATGGGCAGGCTCGATTCGAGGGCGATGGCCTTGCCCAATCCGGTGGTCGACCCGCCGCCTATGGCGACCGCACAGTCGGCGCCGACCCGAGCCGCTTCGTCGCGCGCCTCCCGCGCGGTCTCGATCGGCACGTGCATCACCGCCCTGGCGAAGATCCCGGCGCAACGGGACCCGAGGCGCCGCGCCACGTCTTCCGCCTGGGCCGCCTGCTCCGGGGTGGAAAGCACGAGCGCGCGCCTGGCGCCGAGCAGGTCGATCTCGCGCTCGAGGTGGCCGATGGCACCGGCGCCGAAGACCACCCGGCCCGGATGGGAGGAATAAACGAATTGCAGCATGGTGGTTTTTGCGTTACCTTGCCGAGGAAAATGTTCGCGATAAGAACTGATGTTCGGATTGCGGAGCAGAATGCAAAGATGGCGAATGTTTGTCAAGCAGAATTCGGTTCGAATCGAGAACCCGCGATAAATCATGGAATTGCAAAGCCATGACAAGTAGTTATGCCGCAGCGCAAAATGCGCGCCGCACGCCCAGCGACAGCTATGTCCAGTCGTTCGCCCGCGGGCTTTCGGTCATCCGTTCCTTCGCCGCCGATGCGCCCAGGCAGACCCTCAGCGAGGTGGCGGCGCGCGCCGGCCTTGACCGGGCGGGCGCCAGGCGCATCCTGCTGACCCTGCAGTCGCTGGGCTACGTGGCGCACGAGGGGCGCCATTTCCGCCTGACTGCGCGCATCCTGGATCTCGGTTACGCGTACCTGTCGACCACGCCTCTGTGGAACCTGGCCGAACCGGTGATGGAAGACCTGGTTAACCAGGTGCATGAATCCTGCTCGATCTCGGTGCTCGAGGGCACCGAGATCGTCTACATCCTGCGCGTGCCGACTTCGAAGATCATGGCCATCAACCTCGCCATCGGCAGCCGCCTGCCGGCATGGTGCAGCTCGATGGGCCGGGTGCTGCTGTCGGGCCTGACGGAGAATGCGCTTGCGGATGTGCTCGCGGCCTCGACCATCAAGGCCCATACCCGCCATACCGAAACATCGCCCGCCCGCCTCGCCAAGCGGATCGCGCAGGTGCGCAGCGACGGCCATGCGCTGGTCAACCAGGAACTCGAGGAAGGCCTGTGCTCCATCGCCGTGCCCCTCAAGGATCGCGGCGGAAACATCATCGCGGCGATGAATCTTTCCGCCAACGCCAATCGCTTCACCGCAGCGCAGATGACGCGCAGGTTCCTGCCCCCGCTCAAGGCGGCGGCCGTACGCATCAATCAGGCGCTTGCGCTGCGGGCATGAGCGCTACAATCGTCCTCGTCCCTCCATGAGAGCCTGTCCGGCAGAATCGCGCGCATCATGAACGGTAGCCAGACGCCGCCAGCCAAACTGCTGGTCAGCCTGCTGTTCACGGCGTCGATCCTGTTCGGCGCGTTCATCGTCCTTTCTCCGTTCGTCCTGGCGATCCTATGGGCCGCGATCCTCGCCGTCGCGACCTGGCCGCTGCATGAGCGGATCGCGCGCCGCCTGGATCAGCGACGCGGCCTCGCCGCCGCCGTCTCGACCACCCTGGTGCTGATCTTCCTGGTGGGGCCGATGGCCCTGCTGCTGGTGTTCCTGAGCCAGGACGCCTACACCGCGGCGTCCTACCTGATCGATGCCGACACCTATGGCAAACCGGTGCCCCCGGTGCTCGAAAAGCTGCCGGTCGGCGGCGAATACCTGACGCAACTGTGGGAGAAGTACCTGGCCCAGCCGCGCAGGCTGTCCGCGGTGCTCGAGGCCCAGCTCGATGTCATCCGCAACGCCGCGCAAACCGTATTCCTTGACCTCACCTCGCGTGTGGCCACCCTGATGTTTGCGCTCTGGGTCCTTTACTTCTTCTACCATGACGGGCGCGCCATCAGCGCATGGGTCAACCAGATCGGATACAAGTGGCTGGAATACCGCTGGCCGTCCTACGTCTTCCAGCTGCCCGATGTCATGCGCGCCGCGGTCAACGGCATCGTGATCGTCGGTTTTGCCGAGGCGCTTCTGTTGTCGCTGCTGCTGTGGATCTGCGGCGTGCCGTCGGCGGTGACGCTGGGCGTGATCACCGCGGTCATCGCGTTCATCCCGATGGCGGCGCCCCTGCTACTGGCTGTCATCGGGTTCATCCTGTTCGCCGGCAACGCGCCGGTGGCGGGTATCGCGGTTTTCTCCGTCGGCACCATCATCGTGATGGCAGCGGACTATGTGGTGCGCCCCATGCTCATCCAGGGCGGCACGGCCCTGCCGTTCCTGGCGATCCTGTTCGGTATTTTCGGCGGGGTCGGCACGATGGGCATCGTCGGACTGATCATCGGCCCGGTGCTCCTGGTGCTGCTGCTGGTCCTGTTCCGCGAGGCCGCGATCGACGAGAAGAGCATCGACCTGGACCTGACCCAGAGCAGCAAGGGTTTCGACCCGCGCAACCGCTGA
>CANGUJ010000155.1 GCA_947456845.1 Burkholderiales bacterium
GCGACGATGCGTCCGCTGACCGGCGCGCTGGCGAGGCCCACATGGCCGTGACCGAAGGCGTGCAAGACGTCGGCACACCCCGATGCCTTGCCGAGAACCGGCAGCCCGTCCGGCGTGGAAGGCCGATGGCCCATCCATCGGCTCGCGACCGCCGCGCGACCGTCCCGGCGCAGCGGCGGATAGGCACGCAGGGCATGGTCCACCAGGATATCGGCGCGGCGCCAATCGGGAGGCGCATGCGGGGCGGCCAGTTCCACCTGGCCCGCCAGGCGCAATCCGCCGAGAGTCGAGGTGTTGCCCATCTTGCCGTCGGCCGGCATCACCGGCACCGGCAATTCGAAGCCGGCATCGGCCAGCACGGCGTGATAGCCGCGTTCGCTTTCCAGAAGGACGCGGTCGCCCGCCTGGGCGGCGAGCTCCTTCGAGCCGATACCTGCGGCGATGACCGCCCTGTCGCAGGCAATCGGTCCGTGTTCGGTGGCGACGGCGCGCAGTCGGCCTCCCGCAATGTCGAGCCCGGTGGCCTGCGCGCGCATCAGCCGGCCGCCCTGCGCCGCCACATGGCGCGCCAGGGATGCGACATAGCCGCCGGGATCGAGGCAATGCGCGCCTTCCGGCACGAGGACGCCGAAGCGATAACGCGCATCGAGCATGGGCAAGAGGGCGCGCAAGTCGGCTTCCTCGAGCTCGCGCCAGCCGACGCGGTTGTCGCGGCGCAGGCGCCAGGCCAGGGCTTCGCCGGCAAAGGCGGCCCGGTCGGCATAGGCGTACAGCAGGCCCTGGCGGGCGATCAGATGCGCCACGCCGGCCTGCAGCGCCAGGGCGGCGTGGCGCGCCGGCGCATCACACAGCAAGGAGGAGAGGGCGCGGGCGGTTCTTTCCACCCGCGCCACGCTGCTGCCCGCACGGACGAATCGCAGAAGCCAGGGCGCCAGGGCCGGCAGGGCGCTCCAGCGCAGGGTCAGGGCGCCCTCGCGGTCCAGCAGATAGCCTGGCAGTTTCTTCCACAAGCCGGGCATGGACATCGGCACGACCGAAGCCGGGCTGATCCAGGCGCCGTTGCCGTAACTGGCGGCCTGTTCGCCGCCGGGCTCGGCGGCATCGACGAGGGTGACCGCATGGCCATCGCGACGCAGCTCGATTGCGCAGCAGGTGCCGACGATGCCGGCCCCGATGACGACCACATGCATCACTTGGAGACGCCCATCACGGCGTCGGGCAGCCAGGTAACCACGTCCGGGAACACGGTGATGATGCCTATGCACACCACCAGGCAGGCGAAGAACGGGATCGCCGCCCGCGCGATGGCATTGGAGTCCTTGCCGGTCATGTTCTGCAGCACGAAAAGGTTGAAGCCGACCGGCGGCGTCACCTCTGCAATCTCCACCAGCAGCACGATGAATATGCCGAACCACACCAGGTCGAAGCCGGCTTTCTGGATCATCGGCAAGGCTGCCAGTTCCCACGAGTTGTTGGAGTCCCAGAACGCCGAAAACAGGTTCTTGCCCCAGATCATGGGCGGCTGGCTGGTGAAAAGCGCCATGCCGATCCAGCCGACGATGGCCAGGGTGATGGCGATCCAGACGCCGCCCGCCAGGAACAGCAGCATGACCATGAGCAGGAAACCGCCGATCTCGACCACGCTCACGCCCGGCACCCCGCGTCATGCGCAGGCCTTGCGCCAGGCATGGTGCCGGTCCCCGCCAGGCCCGATGAGGCGCTCATACATCCTCCGAAAAGTCGCCCTTGGCATGACGTTCTTCGACCGCCGTGACGTAGGTAGGCCGGGCGCCGCCGATGACGCGGACCAGTTCATCGACCATAGCGATGAAAAACAGGGTGGAGCCGATGACGATCGACAGTTGCGGTATCCAGATCGGAATGACGATCAGGCCGCCCGACATGTCCTTGACAACGAAGCTGTCGTAGACATAAGCCGTCACCGACCAGGCGAGGTAGCCGGTGAACAGGCAGCCCACCACCAGCCCGATGATCTCGAAGACGCGCCGCTTCGGCGGCGAGAGGCTTTCCAGCAGCAGGCCGACGCGTACGAAGTCGCCGTGCTTGAAGGTGTGCGCCATGCCGAAGAACGCCGCCGCTGCCGTCAGCCAGGAGACGATATCCTCGAAGCCGCCGGTGCGCCAGCCGATCACCCGGAACATCGAGGTCCCGATCATGACCGCGAAGATCGCGAAAACGAAAAACGCCGCGAGGACCCCCGCGGCGTCGAACAGGCCGTCGAGCAGGCGCCGGATCATCGGCATCCCCCGCCGGGGCCGGTCGCGTGCTTATTTCTTGCGATAGGCATCGACAATCGCCTTGCCGTCCGGGCCGGCCTTCTTGAGCCAGTCTTCGAGCATGATGGTGCCCACCTGCTTGAAGTCGGCGACCAGCTTGGGGGAAGGCGGCAGCACCTTCATGCCTTTTTCAGCCAAGGCTTTCTTGTACCACTCGTTTTTCTCGTCGGAGATCTTCCATCCGCGCATCTCGGCGTCGCGCGCCGCCTTCATGACGCCGTCCTGGCTGGCCTTGTCGAGGGCGTCGAAGGCCCGCTTGTTGACAAGCACGGCGTTCTTGGGCAGCCAGGCCTGGGTGTCGTACCAGTACTTGATGTGCTCGTAGGTCTTGGAGTCGTACCCGGTGGCACCCGAGGACATGTAGGACTCGACCGCGCCGGTGGCGAGCGCCTGCGGCAGCTCGGCCGCCTGCACCGTGACCGGCTGGGCGCCGATGAGTTCCGCGACCTTGGCGGTCGACGGGCTGTAGGCGCGCCATTTGAGGCCGCGCATGTCGGCCACCGAGGCGATCTCCTTCTTGACGTAGAGCCCTTGCGGCGGCCAGGCCACCACGTAGAGCACCATCATGCCGCCCTCGGCCAGTTTCTTGTCGAGGAAGGGCTTGCAGGCGTCGGACAGCTTGCGCGCGTCCTTGAAGCTGGTGGCGAGAAAGGGCAGGCCGTCGACGCCGTAGATTGGCCACTCGTTTTCAAAATTCACCAGCAGCACTTCGCCGATCTGCGCCTGGCCGTTCTGCACGGCGCGCTTGATTTCAGGTGCCTTGAACAACGATGCGTTGGGATGTACCGTGATGCGCAGTTTGCCGCCGGTGTTCTTTTCCACATCAGCGGCAAATTGGACAGCGATTTCGGTATGGAAGTTGGCGGCCGGATAGGCGGTGGGCATGTCCCACTTGGTCTGGGCGTGGGCTACGCCTACGACGGCCAGCGCCGCGGCCAGCAATGTTGCTGAAAAACGCATTTGTTCTCCTCTAGGGATCAGTGGGTGTGTGGCGTGGCTACCTGCCCGCCTGAGTGCAGGAGAAATCAAGCAACTAGCGTACCGCTACCATGAATTGAAGCGTGGCACCGAGGCATTCGGCCGGGTCGAGGCGGATGAGGCGGTCGCGGCGCTCGCTGCGCAGGCGCGCCGCCGCGATGCACGCTGCGACCGGCTCGAGCGAAGCGCAGCGGAATGTCAGGCCGGTCATGCGCGCGGGCCCCTGGCCGCGCGACAGGCGCAGCGCGCAACCGGCAAGGTCGAACCGGGCGCCGGCGCCGGATCCGATCGGCGTCGCGCCAGTGCATGCGGCGTAGTCCGCCAATGCGGCCGGTACGTCGGGCAGTTCGATGTCGATGGCCGCGATGCCGGTTGCGCCATTGGCATGGATCTGCCACTCCGGCCGCCACACCATGCCCGGGGTCTGCTGCTGGCAGAAATAGAACCAGGTACCGGGCACCGCGTCGGGTTCCAGGCGGGTCACGCGGAACGCGGCGATGCCCGCGCTGCCGTCGGGCAGGTCCACCGGCCGCGAAAACGCCTGCACCGGACGCGGCTTGAGGCCGGCCGCCAGCAGCTCGCTGCGGGTGGTGTCCGCGTCCGGCGCGTTGAGGACCGTCGCCATGAGTCCGAGAGGGCGCTCGACGAGTTCCGGGCGCTTGGCCGGCGGCGCCCCGGGCGGATAGCCCAGCAGCTCGAGGTAATCCGTGCCGAACACGATGGTGTGGTTGATGGACCCGAGGGTATGGAAGCCGCGCGCGCCGACCTGGAAGCCCAGGCGCGTGAACAGCTCCGCCGCCGCGTCGGTGCGGTCGCGGGTGTTGATGACGACATGATCCAGGGTGCGCATGCCGGCATCTTATTACGCCGGCACATGCGCACGCCGGCCGGCGCGGCGATAATCGGACGCATCCGAACCAGCAGCGAGCGTTTGCCGATGACCGATCCCAGCGGGGCCGAGGCCCTTGTCCGCATGTTGCAGCTCTCCGGCGTCAAGTACATCTTCGGCCTGTGCGGCGATACCAGCCTGCCCCTGTACGACGCGCTGGCGCGCCTGGATCATGGCATGGCGCATGTTCTCACCCGCGACGAGCGCAGCGCGGCCTACATGGCGGACGGCTATGCGCGCATCGCGCGGCGGCCCGGTGTCTGTGAAGGCCCGTCCGGTGGCGGTGCCACCTACATCCTGCCCGGGGTGGTGGAAGCGAACGAGTCCTCCGTGCCGGTGCTGGCGATCACCACCGATATCGCCACCACCTCGCGCGGGCGCTACACCCTGACCGAGCTCGACCAGGCGGCGCTGTTTCGCCCGCTCACCAAGTGGAACGCCACGGCGAATGTCGCCGCCGATATCCCGCGCCTGATCCGCGCGGCATTCTCGGCCATGACCACCGGACGCACCGGCGCTGCCCATCTTTGCCTGCCCTTCGATGCGCAGAAAGGCGCGGTCGATCCCGGGGAGTTGTGGGTCGACCCGGCCGTGGCGACCTATCCGGCCCGGCGCAGCGGTGCCGACCCGCAGGAGGTCGAGCGTGCCGCCGCCCTGATCGCCTCGACTGCCAACAGGCTGGTGATCGTGGGGGGCGGCGTCGTGCTGTCGGGCGCGGAACGCGAATTGGCCGAGTTCGCCGCCAGGTCCGGGGCGATGGTGGCCACCACCATCGCCGGCCAGGGCAGCCTGGCCGAGACCGACCCTGCCTGTGTCGGCGTGGTCGGCAGCAATGGCGGCACGCCGGAGACCCGCGCCATCGTCGATATGGCCGACCTGGTGATTTACATCGGCTGCCGGGCCGGCAGCGTGACCACCGAGCGCCGCCGGCATCCGGCGCCCGGCCGCACGCGCGTGATCCACATCGACGTCGACCCGGCGGTCATCGGCGCCAACTACGCCGCCGACGTCGGGCTGGCAGGTGATGCGAAGCTGGTGTTGCGCCAGCTCATCGGCGCCCTCGACGGGCATGCCGCGTTCGCGCTGCCGGCGCGCCTGGACGCCGCGGCGGTCGCCGCGGCCAAGGAAAGCAAGCGCGCGGCTTTCATGCGACTGGCCCTGTCGGACGAGCAACCGATCCGCCCCGAACGCGTCGTGCATGAACTGCGCGAGGCGCTGCCCGCGCAGGCGATCGTGGTGGCCGATCCGGGGACGCCGTGTCCGTATTTGTCCGCCTATTTCGAGATCCGCAGCACCGGTAGACGCTTTTTTTCCAATCGCGCGCATGGGGCGCTCGGCTACAGCATGTCGGCCGCGGTCGGCGCACATTTTGCCGATCCGCATGTGCCGGTGGTAGCAGTGATGGGGGACGGCAGCTTCGGCTTCACCGCGGGCGAAATGGAAACTATCGTGCGCCACAAGGTGCCCGTGGTGATGCTGGTGATCTCCAATGCCGTCTATGGCTGGATCAAGGCGGGGCAGAAGTCGGGTTTCGATGCGCGCTACTTCTCGGTCGATTTCAGCCGCACCGATCATGCGGCGGTGGCCGCCGCCTACGGCGTGAAAAGCTGGCGTGTCGAAGATCCGGCCAGGCTCGCGCAGACGCTGCGCGCCGCCCTCGATTGCGGCGGGCCCGCCCTGGTCGACATCGTTTGCCAGCCACTGCACGAGGCGCGTGCGCCGGTCAGCGAGTGGGTGGCGTAGGGCAGGGGCGGGCTGGCGGCGGGGGAGGCCGCGGCGCCGGCTGCCTGGGCGTGGTGATGCTCGAGACGCGTTTCCCGCGCCCGCCGGGAGACATCGGCAATCCCGCGAGTTTTGCCTACCCGGTGCGCTATGCGGTGGTGCGGGGCGCGTCGCCGCAACGCGTGGTCCGTGAGCGGGCAGCAGGTCTGCTCGCGCCGTTCATCGAGGCTGCACGCTCTCTCGAGCGCGAAGGCTGTAGCGCGATCACGACCAGTTGCGGTTTCCTGGCCTTGTTCCAGGACGCGGTCGCAGGCGCCTTGGGTGTGCCGTTCGCGGCATCGAGCCTGCTGCAATTGCCGAGGCTGGCCGCCATGCTCCCCGGCAGGCAACGGCCCGGGGTCATCACCATTTCGGATGCGGCCCTCGGTCCGGATCACCTGCGCGGCGCGGGCGCGGCCCCGGACACGCCGGTAGCCGGCGTGCGCCCCGACGGCGAGTTCGCGCGCGCGATTCTGGGCGACCAGCCCACCCTGGACATGGCCCTGCTCGAAAGGGAAGTCCTCGAGGCGGGCGAGCGCCTGATCACCCGGCATCCGGACATCGGCGCCATCGTGCTCGAATGCACCAACATGCCCCCATATACGGCCGCGCTGCGCGCGGCCACCGGCCTGCCGGTTTACGACGCGCTCACGCTGGCCGACCGCCTGATGGGGGCGATGGGCGAACCCGACTCGCTCACCTCGCGCGTGACACGCCCGGCGGAGTCGTAGCTGCGCTCATCCAGCCGTGTCGACCCGTCCTCGCGGACGATCAGGACGCAGCCGCTGCGGGTGCCGTACAGCGGGGCGACGATCATGCGCGGCGCGAGCAGGCGCTCGCGATCCAGGCCGATGCCGGTATCCGGAAGCGCGTCGTCGGGCGGCCTGCGCGTGTCGGCCAGCACGGCGAGCAGATCGCGCACCAGGGCATTTTCGTCGCGCGCCGCGCTGCCGATGCGCTGCAGGTCGGCGCTGAGGCCCGCGGCCTTGGGCCACGGCGTGTTCAGGCGGGCATTGCTGAGGCTGTGAAAGCCCGGGGTCAGGGTTTGCGCCTGCGGCGCGTGGTCGCCGGCATACGCCAGCGCGCCACCATCGCCGGCAAGCAGGTTGAAGCCGTTGTATCGCCCTGCCTGCGCCGCGACGGACTGGCAGTAGGCGTGGGCCGGGTCGTTGCCGCGCAGAAACTCGGCCACCAGATGGCCGCGCGAGCGCATCGCCGCCCGCGGCCCGCCGCTGGTTCGATGGTTGGTCAGGGCGGCAAACCGGCCCTGCCGCGTCACGCCCATCCATGTGCCGCCGTCCTGCAGGTCGCGCCCGCCCAGGATGTGCGGTGCGTCATCCCAGTAGCCGGCATGTGCCGTCGGGCGGGCGTGGTATTCGTCGCGGTTGGCCGCCACCAGCAGGCGGATGCCGGGAATCGCCCTCCAGGCTAGCGCGATCAGGCACATGTCAGGTCAGGCCAGCGGGTCGTGAAAGACTTCGCCGTGGCGTACCGAACCTTCGGCCAGGAAGCGTTCGATGCCGAAGCGCACCACACAGTCGGCCAGGGCGGCGTCGAACAGGAGCCGCTGGTGGACGCCCTCGTAGATTTCCATCCACGTCACGGCATCGGTGGTTTTTTTCTTCAGCCGGCCGCGGATGCCGGTCAGGCGCAGGATGTCAGATTGCATGCCGACGACGACCGGAAGGAACTCGCCGCGCGCATCGACAGGCACCTTGTAGTAGATGTAGTAATCGTAGATTTCGCTCATGCCGCTTCTGGAAGCGCGTACGGCAGGTCGACGAACGAGAGCGCGGGGCCGTCAGGCCCACCGAGGTGGATCGAGGTTTCGGCCCGGCTTTGCATGGACACTACCGCGAGCAACTCGCAGGTTCCGTCCGCATGCATGACAGCGTTGGCGACCTGGCCGCATTCCTGCGCGTTGGCTCCGCCGGAGTAAAGCGCCTGGCCGGCCGCAGGCGGCGCGCCTAGACCGCCGACAAGCGCCCGGTACATGCGCCGCTTGACGGCGCCGCGATAATGTGCGCGCGCCACGACTTCCTGCCCGGGATAGCATCCTTTCTTGAAGTTGATGCCGCCCAAGGCGTCGAGGTTCACCATCTGGGGCACGAACTGGTCCTGGGTGGCGGCGGTGATCCAGGATTCGCCCGCGCGGATCATGCCCGCAGCCCAAGGCGAATCATCGGCCGGCGCCGCCAAGGGCAGGGATTGCGCCTCGACGTGCAGGTGACGGGAAGTGCCTTCCACCGCCGGCAGGCCGACGCGCGTGACACCGGCGTCGTGGCGGACCGCGAACGGCGCGAGCGCGCTGTCTGCACCAAGCGAGCCGACCA
>CANGUJ010000156.1 GCA_947456845.1 Burkholderiales bacterium
ATCGGGTACGCCCGGTCCATGCGCCATGTCCGGGCCATGGATGACCCGACGCTTCCTGATTGGGTAGGACTGATAAGACTGCTTTAGCGGGCGGGGATAGCCCTCGTTGAGAGCGCGCCATGCCATGTCGATGTTCTCGGGCGAGAGGTTGTCCGAGGTGGTCATGTGGGCATGGCGCACCATGCCGTCATCGTCGACCAGGGACACCACGATCTGGTCGGATGAGAACAAGGGCTGGCATGCAGCACCGATGGCCTTGAACACCGGTTCGGCGTCTTCCACCGAATTGCTGATCGCGTTGAGCACTTCCGCCGATGCGCGCTGCTGCTCGAGCGCCTCGCTGGTCTCCCTGAAGAGCCGTGCGTTTTCTATCGCGATGACCGCCTGGTCGGCAAAGGTCTGCGCCAGGGCTACCTCACCTTCATCGAACGCGCCGGTCGCAGCGCGCAGGATGGCGATACAGCCGATCGCCCCGCCACCGCGCAATAGCGGCACGAACAGACAGGACTGGTAACCCAGCGCGATGGCCAGGTCGCGCATGCGCGGGAAGCGAGCCGTCGATTCCTCGGCATCCGGCACATTCACCACGGCGGCGTCGAGGATGCAGGCGCCGGAACCGCTCCCGTGGTCAAGCGGCCACGGCTTGACAGGACCTTTGCTTCCATCGGGGTCGGCGTCGGCATATGCAACGCTCTCGAGCAAGTCGCCATTGGCCATCAACAAGCCAACCGCCTTGCCGCTGAATAGCCGCTGGCAACTCTTCACGATCGCTTCGAATACCGGCTGGGTGTCGGTGACCGAGCCGCTGATGACCTTGAGTATTTCCGCCGTCGCCGTCTGCCGCTCCAGCGCCTCCTGCGTCTCGTTGAACAGGCGCGCATTCTCGATGGCGATCACCGCCTGATCGGCAAAGGATTCCAGCAGGGCAATTTCGCGGTCCGAAAACGCGCCTGCCGTCGCGCGGAACACGATCAGGACACCGATGCATTCGCCCAGCCGCATCAAGGGCAGCATGACGGAAGCCGGATAGCCGGTGCGCTCGAAAACCATCTTCTCGTGCGGCGGCAGTTCGACCTGGTTCCAATCCGGAATGTGCAGCAGTCGGCCACCGACGAATACCCGAGACGGAAAGTTTTCCTCCGGGTTGATCGGCACAAGAACTTCCATGGCGTGTCCCATCGGCCGGGCTTGCGCTTCCCCGACGTTGGCCACCGCTGCCCGTCGGAAGGCGTCGCCTTCCCTGGTCAGCACGACCGCGCGGGCGCAGGAAATCAGGCGCAGGCAGGCGTTGACGATCACGTCGAACACCGGCCGCACATCCGATGGCGAACTGGCGATCACCTTGAGGATTTCGGCGGAGGCGGTCTGCCGCTCAATTGCCTCCTTCGTCTCGTTGATCAGGCGCGCGTTCTCGCCGGCGATGCCGGCCTGACGCCGCCGGGACGCCTGCAACTCGCGCGCGCGGACCCGCGCCTCTTGCACCAGTCCTTCTACCCGCCTGGCATTGTCCAGCGCGATGGCCGCCTGCGACGCGAGGCCGGCCAGCAGGTCGCGGTCCTCGTCACTGAAGCGACCGTGCGCGCCTTCGACATCCGCATACAAGAACGCCAGCGGGCGCTTGCGCGCCATCAGCGGCACCACCAGGCAGGAACGCTGGTGTTCCGGCGAGACGCCCTCCGGGCCATGGCGCAGGCGCGCCGCACCCGTCCGGCGGGCTTCATCAATCCAGGGTGTGATGGCGGCCAGCAAGTCCGGTGCCGCTTCGCCGGCGGGCAAGCGTAGGCCTGCGGGCCGCCAGGCGCCCTCCGTCTCCTCCACGAGCAGGACGCGTTGCGCCCCGGAGAGTTTCACCGCCTCCGCGACGAGCAACTGCCGCACACCCCTTTCGGAACACCGGGCCGCGAGGCGGATGCCGATACCGGCCAGGCGCTGCCACGGGTCATCGCCGCGCACTCGCGCCTGCGCGCCCAAGGCATCCTTTGCGATTTTCCTGATGCTGCGCGGCATGTCATCTTCCCCGGGACGAGCGGCCCGCATGGCCTGGCACCGCAGTGAAAAACCGCTCCCCGTCAAGGTTAGCATCCGCACGAAAATGCATTCAAACCGGGCGCCGCACGCGGCGCGCACCGCCCCGCGCGCCTGACACTCGTTTGCAAATTTCCCCACAAACCGCGGATGTGCTTTGCGAGAATACTGAGCAATCGATATCACCGACCGACCCGAGGAATCCGCATGAACCCTCATTACGACAGGCAATCCGCCGCGGGATCTGAACCGCCCGCCCGCTTCAACCGCCGCCGCATCGAGAAGGTCGACATCTCGGACAGGAGCGACCGGCACGCATTCATCGAGCGCTACCTGGAACTGCGCGACCATGTACCCAGCGAGATCAACCGGCTGATCGTCGCCTGCGGCGTGGCCTCCTATGCGGAAGGCCGCTTCGCGACCCGCCGCGACCTGACCGGCTATCTGGACCGCATCTACAGCCTGCACGGCTTTTGAGCGGCGCCGCGAAGCGCGCCGCGCCCGCCGCTCCGCCGGCACGGCCCGCGCCGGCGGCCGATGCGTCCTAAGCGCCTACCGCGCGCAGGAACTCCTGTCTGAATTGGTGGCTGTCCTCGAAGCAGCCGGCAAACGCCTGGGTGCGCACCCGCTCGTCGCCACGCCGGTCCTCGCCCAGTAGCAGGCACAATTGCTCAGCCTCAATTACGCAGGCCGCCCCCTTGGCCTCGCCATGCGCCACCAGCGCCTCGGCGATATCACGCGTCATCCATTCCTGGTAGGTAAAACGGTGGCCGATGGCGTCGACCAGGCGCGCGATGCGCCCGAAGCCGTGCAGCCTGCCGCCGGGAATGTAGGCCACATGGGCCACGCCGCGGAACGGCACCAGGTGATGCGGACATACGCCATGGATGGCGATGCCGCGGATGGTGACCATGTCCTGGCGCGGATCGGCAAACCCCTTGCCAAGCACCGCCGCAGGGTCGATCGCATAGCCGCCCAGCAGGCGCTTTTCCCACAGCTCGCGCACCCGCCGGGCCGTCATGCCGGTATGCGAGCCCTCCGGCGCGACGCCGCAGGCACGCAGCAGGTCGGCCACCGCCCTCTCGAAGGCCGGCCCGTCGAATGCGCCCGCGCGTGGAATGCCGAGGCCGCCGGGCACGGCGGGCGGATGATCGTGGTCGCTGCATTCAGACATCGGGAGCTCTCCGTTCGGGGCGGGCATGCATGGCTGCCCGGCATGCTACGCTCTTCATCGCATTGGCGGCATGGTCGGCGTCACCCGCGACGCGCGGTTGGTGTCACCCACGCCGCTCGGTTGCCAAGACAAAGGCCGCCCGTTCGGCCGGGCAAGGGCCGCTCGCACGACACAACTTCAGGAGGCAGATGATGACAGCAATTCTGGGCAGCGGCGAGTACCGCTATCGGGTCGTCGAGGACTGGGCGAAGCTGCCCGAGGGCTGGGAACTCAAGGATGTGGCGGCCGTGGCCGTCGACAGTCGCGACCAGGTGTACGTGTTCAACCGCGGCGCGCACCCGATGATGGTGTTCGACCGCGACGGCAACTTCCTGCGTTCATGGGGCGAAGGCACGTTTCCGCGCGCCCACGGCCTCCACATCGACGCCGACGACATCCTCTACTGCACCGATGACGGCGGCCACTTCGTGCGCAAGTGCACCACCGACGGCCGCGTGCTGCTGGAAATCGGCGTGCCCGGCAAGCCCGCGCCCTACATGAGCGGCGACCCGTTCCACCGCTGCACCCACACCGCGCTCTCGCCCGACGGCGACATCTATGTCAGCGACGGCTACGGCAACGCGCGCATCCACAAGTTCTCGCCGGACGGCAAGCTGCTGTTCTCGTGGGGCGAGCCGGGCACCGATCCGGGCCAGTTCAACATCGCGCACAACATCGCCACCGACGCGCAAGGCTGGGTCTATGTGGCCGACCGCGAGAACCACCGGGTGCAGGTGTTCGACGCAAAGGGTCGCTATGAAACCCAGTGGGTCAACATGCATCGGCCTTGCGGGCTGTTCTGCTGCAGGGGCAGCCGGCCGCAATTCATCATCGGCGAACTCGGGCCCGGCATGGCGGTCAACCGCGCCATGCCCAACATCGGGCCGCGCCTGTCGATCGTCGACGGGGAAGGCAAGCTGATCGCGCGCCTGGGCGGCGCGGACGGGCCGGGGCTGGAGGCCGGCAAGTTCGTCGCCCCGCACGGCCTGGCGGTCGATTCGCGCGGCGACATCTACGTGGGCGAGGTGAGCTACACCGAGTATCCGCGCCTGTTTCCCGACCAGGTGGTGCCGTGGCGCATGCGCTCGCTGCAGAAGCTGGAGAAAATCGCCTGAACCACCGGTCCAGGCGGGCCGCCGCGCCCTAGCCGCCCTTGATGCCGGCGGTCTTGACCACCCCGCCATAGAGCGCCAGTTCGTTCCTGATGATGGCGGCAAATGCCTCGGCCGTGCCGGGCGTGGCGACAATGCCGGAAACCGCGAGCTTGTCGCGCACCTCGGGCTCGTTCAACACGGCGTTGAGTTCGCCGTTGAGCCGGTCGAGAATCGGCTTAGGGCTGCGCGCCGGTGCCACCAGACCGACCCAGGAGTTGATGTCGAAATTGGCCACCCCGGATTCTGCGAAGGTGGGAATGTCGGGATACTGGCGCGAGCGCTTGCCGCTCGGCACGCCGATGGCCTTGAGCGCGCCGGCCTTGAGATGCTGCTGCACCGAGGCGGCGGAAGCGAATGCCAGCGGCGTGTGCCCCGCCAGCGCGTCGGCAATCGCCGGCGCGCCACCCTTGTAGGGCACGTGGACCAGGTTGGCGCCGGTGCGCTGCTTGAGCAGTTCACCGGCGATATGGACGATGCTGCCGGTGCCCGAGGTGCCGTAGGACAAGCCGCCCGGCTGGCTTTTCGACAGTTCGATCAGTTCGCGCAGGTTGTTGCCCTTGAAACCCGGATGCGCCACCAGGATGGTGGTGGAGTCGCCGATCTTGCCGATGGTGGCGAAGTCGCGCACCGGGTCGAACGGCATCTTGTCGTAGACGTGCGGATTGATCACGAAGGTGTTGTCGAGCACCAGCAACAACGTATAGGCGTCCGGCTCGGCCTGCGCGACGATCTGGCTGCCGATGTTGCCGGACGCACCGGGCCGGTTGTCCGGCACCACCTGCTGGCCGAGGCGCTTGCCGAGCGCGTCGGCAATCAGGCGCCCGCTGGTGTCGGTCACGCCACCGGGGGCGAATGGAATGACCAGGCGGATGGACCGCGCAGGCCAGCCTGCCTGGGCACGCGCGGCGGGCGCCATAGCGGCCAGGCCTGCCAGGGTCAGGCCGGCCGCGCCGGCCAGCAGCCTGCGGCGCGTCAAGGGGCGCTGCATCATGCGGCTCGGGGGTCTGTTCATGGTCTTGCTCCGGTTGTTTCTAGCGCGGTGCCAGGTCGCGCAGGACCTGCTGCGCCAGTTCGCCCTCCGGCGCCTCCAGCAGGTGCATGGCGGTGTAATGGTCGCGGCCGGCAAGGTTCATAAAGGGCGCAGTCGCGCCATGCGCGGCGCAGTGGCGCGCGAACGCCTCGGATTGTGCGATGAAGCCCTGCGTCTCGGCGCCGCCCACGGCCACCGTGAGGCGCACCGGCACGCACGGCGGATGGCGCAGCGGGCTCATCGGCCCCACCTGCTCGGGCCGCAGGCGGATTTCCCGGTTGACAGAAATCGACAGCACCGGCTCCAGTTCATACACCCCGCTGATCAGCAATGCCGCCGACGGCATCTGCGCGGGCCGCACCTTCTCCTCGCCATGCCGCGTGAGCGCCGCGGCGATCAGGTGCGCACCCGCCGAATGGCCGGAAGCGGTGTAGCGGGAAGGATCCGCCCCCCACTCGCGCGCATGCGCGTGCACCCAGGCGAGCCCCGCGTGCGCCGCATCGACAATGAACGGCAATTCCACCTGCGGGCACAGGTCGTAGTTCATCACCACGGTAGTGATGCCCAGCGGCACCAGCGCGTCGGCGATGTAGCTGTAGTCGCTCTTGTCGCGACCGCGCCAGTAGCCGCCGTGCAGGAACACATGCAGCGGAGCGTCGGGCGCCTCGGCCGGAAACACATCCAGGGTCGCAAGCGGGCTGTTGCCGTAGCGCAGGTCGAGCAGCGCCTTGCGGCGTGCGCGGGTGGCAGCGCTCAGGCGCGCGAAGCGCGCCGCATGCGCGTCGACGTCGGCGACCGCCTTGCGCGGGTTGAACTGGGTCTCGATATCGGTGGCGTGCATGACTCGGATGGTGGGAACCGGCTGCGGACGGTTCGGGAAAGCGCGCCGACCTGGCCCGGGCTGCCCTGTCCCGCGTGGAGCAGCATCGGCAGGTCGCGCGCAAGATGACGCGATGGCGCCCGGTGGGCGCCATCACCGACTCCCGGCGCGCAACCCGCCTCAGGCGCCGCGCATGCGCGGCAGGATACGCAGCGCGTTTTCGCGTTCGATGGCACGCAGGTCGGCGCCGCTGAAGATCTGCGCCAGCCCCTTGGTATGGTCCTCGGCGGTCCGGTACGGATAGTCGGTGCCGTAGACGATGTTGGAGATGGGAATGAATTTCGTCAGCGACGCCATTGCCACCGGGTTGGAGGCCTGCGCGGTGTCGTAGTAGAACTGGCGCAGTTCGGCAAGCACACGGGCGCTGTCGAAACCGGGGCGGGCGAAGGCCGGCAGGTTCATCTGCACCAGAAAACGCTCGGTCACCGCGCTGATCGTCCCGCCGGCGTGGGAAAAGATGAAGTTGATGTCCTTGCAGCGGCGCGCCGTGCCGGAGAAGATCAGGCTGGCGATGGTGCGCGTGGTGTCGGTGCCGTACTCGATGATCACCGGCGGCACGCCGCTGGCGACGTTGAGGCAGCAGGCCGGTTCGTTGGGATGCGTATACGCGGTGGCCTTGCGGCGATGCAGTTCATCCATGACCGGCGCGAATTCCTTGTCGCCCAGGTACTTGTTGCCATAACTGGTCATGAAGGCCACGCCGTCGGCCTTGAGGACATCCATGGCGTAGGCGATTTCGGCCAGGGTTGCGTCGACATGCGGCATGGGCAGCATGGCGAACATGCGGAAACGGCCCTTGGACTCGTCGGCAAGCTTGCGCGCATACTCGTTGGAGGCGCGCACCACCCGGGCCGCGTCGGGCGCGTTCAGGAATCCGGCCGCCGGCAGCGTTGGCGAGGTGATCGCGGTGGCGACCCCGCCGCGGTCCAGGTCCTCGATCGACCTGGCAGGCGTCCAGTTGTTGACCGGGGGCGAATCAAGCTTGGCGGCCTTGAGGGCGGTGACCCAGGCGGGCGGGGAGATATGGTGGTGTACGTCGATGCGGTGCGGGCCGGCAGGTTGGGTGGTCGCGCATCCGCTGGCCGCCAAAGCACCGAACGCGGCGGTGCCGGCGACAAACGCGCGCCGCCCGGGATCCGCGAGCCCGGATGAGGGCGCATCGCAAGTGCAGACGGACGAAATCTTTCCTTCGAAACCGAACATATACTTCTCCTCGCAGGTTTCACGCGCATGCATGCGCGCTCTCATTGTGTGTGGCCGCAACGAAACGCCGCGACCCTCCCCTACCCGAACGTCTGGCGCCATGGACATCGGGCGCCGCAAACTCCCGGTACCGCATACCGCCGCCGCCATGCATGCGCCCATCGGCCCCCGGCATCCATGTCAACGGTCACATGCTACTACCGAGTGCCGATCGATGCCGGCCGCCGCCGGGACCCGGTTGGCGATGCAAGACAACCGAGCCGTGCCCGGCATCGCTCGCGCACCTGATACGCGCACTCGTCCCCGCCGAGGATGCCTTGTTGCGCGTAAAAAGGCAGGCTCCCGGCCGCGCGCATCGGCGCTGCTCCAGGCCTGTGGGCGCAGTCCCTGCCTTCGCGCCACAAAGTGGCATCTGCGGTATAATCAGGTCCGCTTTTGCCGTCCCGCCCCGCCTGGTCGCCCACCTGCGAGCAGGTTGCCGGCCGGGAGTCATGTTGCAGGGGAATCCGCCGGCCAACCTGGCGGGGTCCTCCAGACAAGAAGCGCACACCAGCCCGTCACCAGACCAAAGCTCACGCCTTCACATGTCCTCCGGAACCGTCTACTGCTATCACTGCCACACCCAACATCCGCGCGAGGAGATGCGCCTTGTCGTCTCCAAGAGCGGCAAGCGTTGGCGCTGTATCGCCAGCATCAAGGCCGCCCAGAAGAGCAAGGAAGAGCGCGAAGCGTTCGGCCGCAAGG
>CANGUJ010000157.1 GCA_947456845.1 Burkholderiales bacterium
CGCCGCCCGCCGCCCCGGCGGCACCGCAAAACAAGTAACCTGTCGCAAACCTTTCTTTCCTCACCCAACGGGAGCATCATGCTTACTGCCTACCGCCAACATGAAGCCGAGCGCGCCGCGCTCGGCATCCCAGCCCTGCCGCTGTCCGCGCAACAGACTGCCGACCTGATCGAGCTCCTCAAGGCACCGCCGGCCGGCGAGGAAAAGACGCTGGTCGACCTGATCACCTATCGCGTGCCCGCCGGGGTCGATGACGCAGCCAAGGTCAAGGCCTCGTACCTCGCCGCGGTGGCACACGGCAGCGAGAAATGCCCGCTGATCACCCGCGCGAAGGCCACCGAGTTGCTGGGCACGATGCTGGGCGGGTACAACATCCACCCGCTGATCGAACTGCTCGGCGACACCACCGTCGGCGGCATTGCCGCGGAGGCGCTGAAGAAAACCCTGCTGATGTTCGATGCCTTCCACGACGTCAAGGAACTGGCCGACAAGGGCAATGCCAACGCCCAGGCCGTGCTCAAGAGCTGGGCCGACGCCGAATGGTTCACCAGCCGGCCCGAAGTCCCCAAGAGCCTGACCATCACCGTCCTCAAGGTGACCGGCGAAACCAACACGGATGACCTCTCCCCCGCGCCCGACGCGTGGAGCCGACCGGACATTCCGCTGCATGCCCTGGCCATGCTCAAGAACCCCCGTCCGGGCATCACACCGGAAGAGGAAGGCAAGCGCGGCCCGGTCAAGTTTCTCCAGGACCTTCGCGCCAAGGGCAATCTGGTGGCCTATGTCGGCGACGTGGTCGGTACCGGCTCCTCGCGCAAGTCCGCCACCAACAGCGTGCTGTGGTGGACCGGCGAGGACATTCCGTTCGTGCCCAACAAGCGGTTCGGCGGCGTGTGCCTGGGCGGCAAGATCGCGCCGATTTTCTTCAACACCATGGAAGACGCCGGCGCGCTGCCGATCGAGCTCGACGTCTCCAAGATGGAGATGGGCGACACCATCGAACTGCGCCCCTACGAAGGCAAGGCCCTCAAGGATGGCCAGGTCATCGCCGAGTTTTCCCTGCGCTCCGACGTGATTTTCGATGAAGTGCGCGCCGGCGGCCGCATTCCCCTGATCATCGGTCGCGGCCTCACCGCCAAGGCGCGCGAAGCCCTCGGCCTGCCGCCCTCGACGCTGTTCCGCCTGCCGCAGAACCCGGCGGACACCGGCCGCGGCTACACCCTGGCACAGAAGATCGTCGGGCGTGCCTGCGGCCTGCCCGAAGGCAAGGGCGTGCGTCCCGGCACCTACTGCGAGCCGCGCATGGCTTCAGTCGGCTCCCAGGACACCACCGGCCCGATGACGCGCGACGAACTCAAGGATCTCGCCTGCCTGGGATTCTCGGCCGACCTGGTGATGCAGTCGTTCTGCCACACCGCGCCCTATCCGAAACCCGTGGACATCAAGACCCACCACGAACTGCCGGAGTTCATGTCCAACCGCGGCGGCATCTCGCTGCGCGTCGGCGATGGCATCATCCACTCGTGGTTGAACCGCATGCTCCTGCCGGACACCGTCGGGACCGGCGGCGACTCGCACACCCGCTTTCCGATCGGCATTTCCTTCCCCGCAGGCTCCGGCCTGGTGGCCTTCGCCGCCGCCACCGGCGTAATGCCGCTGGACATGCCCGAATCGGTGCTGGTGCGCTTCAAGGGCGAAATGCAGCCGGGCGTGACCCTGCGCGACCTCGTCAACGCCATCCCGCTGGCGGCCATCAAGCAAGGCATGTTGACGGTCGAGAAGAAAGGCAAGATCAACGTCTTCTCGGGCCGCGTGGTCGAGATCGAGGGGCTGCCCAGGCTCAAGTGCGAACAGGCCTTCGAACTGGCCGACGCCACGGCCGAGCGCTCCGCCGGCGGCTGCACCGTGCGCCTGGACAAAGAGCCGATCATCGAATACATCACCAGCAACATCACCATGCTGAAGTGGATGATCGCCACCGGCTACAACGACGCGCGCACCATCCGCCGCCGCATCAAGGCCATGGAAGACTGGCTCGCCAATCCCAAGTTGCTGGCCCCGGATGCGGACGCGGAGTACGCCGCCGTCATCGAGATCGACCTCAACACCATTACCGAGCCGATCGTCGCTTGCCCGAATGATCCCGACGACGTCAAGACCCTGTCCGAGGTGGCCGGCGCCAAGATCGACGAAGTGTTCATCGGTTCCTGCATGACCAACATCGGGCATTTCCGCGCGGCCTCCAAACTGCTGGAGAACAAGCGCGACATCCCGGTCAAGCTGTGGGTGGCGCCGCCGACCAAGATGGACCAGAAGCAACTCACCGAGGAAGGCCACTATGGCGTACTCGGTTCGGCAGGCGCCCGCATGGAAATGCCGGGCTGCAGCCTGTGCATGGGCAACCAGGCCCAGGTCAAGGAAGGCGCGACGGTGTTCTCCACGTCCACCCGCAACTTCCCCAACCGCCTCGGCAAGAACTCCAACGTCTATCTCGGTTCGGCCGAGCTGGCCGCCATCTGCTCCAAGCTGGGCCGTATCCCGACCAAAGAGGAGTACATGGCGGACATGGGCGTGATCAACAAGGACGGCTCCAAGATCTACAAGTACATGAATTTCGACCAGATCAAGGATTTCTCCGACCAGGCCGACAAGGTCACCACCTGATCAGGCCAGGCCCGCAGTCAACAAAAGCCCCGCATCATGCGGGGCTTCTTGTTTGCCGGCCGCTGCCGGACCGGCTCAGCCCATCGCGGACGCCGCGATGTTGAGGCAGAGCAACACGCGGCGGGCCTTTCGTCCTATCATCGAACCAGTCGCCTGTCCCGGCGCCGCGCGTGGCGCGGCACGCAATCCATGAATTTCTCCGATCTCGAGGATGACAGCGAGGACTCCCCCGAGGAACTCGCCTCCCGTGCCGTCGCCGCCAGCCGCAGCACATGGGTCAGCGTGGTGGTCAACGTGCTTCTGAGCGCGTTGCAGATCGCCGTCGGCCTGTACGCCCGTTCGCAGAGCCTGATCGCCGACGGCCTGCACTCCCTATCGGACCTGGTGTCTGACTTCGTGGTCCTGTTCGCGAGCCGCCACAGCAAGAAAGGCGCGGACCAGGACCATCCCTACGGGCATCAGCGTTTCGAGACCGCGGCGTCCCTAGTCCTCGGCCTGCTGCTGCTCGGTGTGGGCGTGGGCATGCTGTGGTCGGCCGCAGGCAAGCTCGAAGCGCCGGACACCATCGCCGAAGTCCATATCGCCGCCCTGTGGGTTGCCATCGGCGCACTGGTGGCAAAGGAAACACTGTTCCGGTACATGCTGGCGGTGGCCAAGCGCGTCAAATCCGGGATGCTGGTGGCCAACGCATGGCATGCCAGATCGGACGCGGCCTCATCGCTGGTGGTGGCGCTCGGCATCACCGGCAACCTGCTCGGCTACCCGATGTTCGACCCCATCGCCGCCCTGATCGTCGGTTTCATGGTCGGCCGCATGGGATGGGGATTCGCCTGGGATGCCCTGCATGACCTGATGGATCGCGCCGTCGACGAGCAGGAGGTCGCGGCGATCGCCAGGACGTTGACCGAAACGCCCGGCGTGCGCGGCCTGCACGACCTGAAAACCCGCAAGATGGGCGACATGATCGTGGTCGACGCGCATATCGAGGTCGACGCGGCGATCTCGGTTGAGGCGGGCCACGACATCGCCGTGGCGGCCCGCAACCGGGTGATGCAGCGCCACCGGGTTCTCAACCTCATGACCCATATCGACCCGCAGCACCGGCCCGACCTGGATCACCTGCCCGTGTCGCCGCCGGCGGCCAGCATTACCCCGCCCGGATGACGCGCGGGAGAAGTGTCCAGCCGGCGCGGTCAGGTCGACAGGCGGCGATGCGTGCAGGATGGCGGCGAAGTCCGTCACCCGGGCGGCGCGGTCGGGCAGCCCCAGCCTGCCGACATCGATGAAGATGAAGAAATGTCCGAGGTTTTGCGGCGCCTCGGGCACATGGGCCCAGGATTTCACATGGGTCAGGTAGGCGGCACCGGAAAGCAGGCCGGCGAACATGTCGACCATGAGCGTCGGGCCATAGCCCTTGTAGCCCCCATCGGCAGCAGAATGCCGTCCAGCGCCGCCGCAGGATCGAAGGTCTTGTGTCCGGCGGCGTCGGTGGCCCGCGTATCGGGAATCGACGCCCCCTGGCCAGGACCTGGCGGATCTTGGCCAGCGCCACCACGCTCATGGCCATGTCGAGCGGCAAGAGGTCGCCCTGCGGATTCGGCACGCAAAGTCCGAGCGGGTTGTTGCCCAGCCGCGTGTCGCTGCCGCCGGTGGGCGCGATGGTGAGGCGGGTGTTGCTGCCGATGATGCTGGCGAAGCCTTCCTCCAGGGCGATCCATGCATAGGAGGCGATCGGCCCGAAATGATGGCTGCGGCGCGCGAAGGCGACGCCAACGCCGGTTTTCCGCGCGCCCTACGTGGCGGCCTCGGGAGCGCGCACGCCTATCAAGGTATCGACGCCATTGGCGCCATCGACCATGGCGATGGCGTTCGACCGATACCACGGCCGCGGGATCCATGCCGCCGAGCGCGAGGCGCGCGCCGCATCCATCGCATGCCGCGCCGCCAGGCCGTCGCTCTGCAAGGCGCGGGCGGCAAGCGCCGGCAGGGAATCTTAGGAGATGATGCGGGTGGAGGGCATCCGGCGGCTTGTTCGATCGCAAGCGGTGCGGGCAGCGTGATCGACTTCGAGCGATGCGAGCCGGCGCCCTGGTCGCCTGCCGCTCCCGGCCGAAACGCCCGCGGCCTCATGCGGGCTGCACGCGTGCGTTGCGGGCCGGATCGGCCGCGAGGGCTCATTTCACGACGTCGCTGATCTCGAGCTTGATGCCGCCGGTCCCCGGCTTGACCGGCGCGCTGGACCCCTCCAGGTCGCCGCTCCTGGGGACAGGGTCGCCGGACTTCGATATGCGCGCGGTGACGATCACCTCCGCGGCGGAGGAAATCTTCGCCTGGGGCGCCATCGCCATGCTGTCATCGAGGCGGAAGTCCGTCGGCAGGTCCTTCACCTGCAGCTTGAAGGCGGCCAGCGGCATGCGCGGCCCCTGGGCTGCGCGCGCGAACACGAACACCGCATCGGCGGGCGAGGCACTCGCGGCCAGGCCGGGCGCCAGTGTCAGCCGCCCGCTGACGGCCTCGGATCCGGCGGCGGACCTGGCGCCCGCTCCCTGCACGCCGGCTGCCGCTGACGATGCATTCGGCGCGCTTCCCGCGCCCGCCGTCTTGGCGCGCGCCTCGTCGATGCTTTGCCTGAGCGAGGCGACCAGTTCGGCATCCTGGGGAGCGAGCGAGATCACCTTTTCCCATGCAGCAACCGCGCGGTCGAATCGACCCGACTCGAAATCGGCGGTTCCGTCCAGGAGGAGCGCCTTGATGTTGTTCGGGTCGGCCGCCAGCGCCCGCTTGAGCAGTTGCACCGGCTCACCCGCGAGGCGGCGTCCCTGCGACATGGCCAGAGCATCGGCATAATCGGCCAGCAACTGCGCGTCGGCCGGGGTCAGCGCCGCGGCCTTCGCGAACGCGCTGGCCGCCTTGGCATACTCGCCCAGCGCCGCATAGGACCGCCCCAGCATGCCCCAGCCCGTGGCATCCTGCGGCGCTGACGCCAGTTTCTGCTCGAGAGCCGTGATGCGTTCCTGCAATTGCGCGGCCGCCGCCCGCTCGTCGCCGTCGGGCGCCACCGCGATGTCGCCCCTGAGCACAGCGGGGGCACCGGTGGCCCAGTACACGGGGAGCGACAGCAGGGGAACGAACGCCACCGTGGCGAGGATCAGGTTGCGGACCTTGCGCGGCTCGGCTTGCATGACGGGCGCCGTCACTGCATCGAGCAAGCTCTGGGCGAGCGCCGCGCGCGCGCTTGCGTAGGCCTGCGCGTCCAGGGTGCCGGCATCGAGCCGGCGCTGCATCGCGGCGGCTTCCGAGCGTACCGCAAGCACGTCGAAGGCGGGCGTCGCGGATGCCCTCGGCCAGAGCAGCGGCCTCAGCAAGATCAAGCAGGCCGCCACGCACATCAGGGCGGCAATCACGGCAAAGTAGGTCACGTCCGGGCCTTGGGAGTTTGCGGCATCGCGTCGGCCGCCTCGAGATCATCGTCGTCCAGCCCCGCGTCGGCGGGATCGTCCTCGCTGGCCAGGGAGCGGCGCTTGCGCAGGTACAGCACCAGTCCGGCCAGGCCGGCGAAGACAAGCAGCAGCGGACCGAACCACAGGAACGCGGTCACGCCCTTTACCGGAGGGCGATACAGAACGAAATCGCCATACCGCTCCACCATGTAGCGCAGGACGTCCTCTTCGGTCTTGCCCTGGCGCAGCTGCTCGCGCACCTGGTTCTTCAGGTCGACGGCGAGGCCTGCATTGGAATCGGCGATGGTCTGGTTCTGGCAGACGAGGCAGCGCAACTCCTCGGACAGCTTGACCACCCGCTTCTCGAGAAGCGCATCGGCCGGCGCCGGCGCGTTGCCGGCCGCGGTCCTGGCGGCGCCGCAGCACAACAGGACCAGCGCGAGGGAGAACGCCGTCGCCAACCGCCTAGCCATTGAGTTCCTTGAGCAGAGGCAGGATCTTCGTGGAGATCACCTCGGGAGTCAGCGGGCCTACCTTCTTGAAGCGCACCACGCCATGGCGGTCGATGACGAAGGTCTCCGGTACGCCATAGACTCCGTAGTCGATGCCGGCGCGTCCGTCGCGGTCGACCAGCACGGACTTGTACGGATTGCCGAACTGCCTGAGCCAGCGCTCAGCGTCGGCTTGCTGATCCTTGTAGTTGAGACCGTAGATCGGGGTGCTTGTGCGCTTGGCCAGGTCGGTGATGAGCGGATGCTCCTCGCGGCAAGGACCGCACCAGGAAGCGAACACGTTGAGCACCCATGGCTGGCCGGCGAACTCGCGCGGGGTGACCTGGCGGCCACCGTCCTCCAGCGTGGCGAGGCTGAACGGCGGCGCGGGCTTGCCGATGAGCGGCGACGGCACTTCGCGCGGATTGAGCGTCAATCCGACCCCCAGGAACACCACCAGCACGCCGAAGACGATCGCCGGTATCAGCGTCCGCCTCATTGCGCGCCCCCGGTCGCCGACAAGCCGCCGGCCGGCATCCCGAGGCGCGCGCGCTGCGCGGCGGCCCTGTACCTGCGGTCACCCACCGCCACCAGCCCGCCAAGCGCCATGAGCACGCAGCCGATCCAGATCCAGGTGACGAAGGGTTTCACATGCACCCGGACGATCCAGGCGTTCCCGTCGGGTTCGCCAAGGGCGACGTAGACATCGCGGGTAAGGCCGGAGTCGATCGCGGCTTCCGTCATGGGATTCTGTTGCACCTTGTAGACGCGCTTTTCAGGATGCAGGACATGGGTCACCCGGTCGCCGTCGAGCAACTGCAACTCGCCCCTGATGGCGTTGTAGTTGGGCCCCCTGACCTCCCGCACCCCGTTGAAGCGCAGGGTGATGTCGCCCACCGTCGCGGTTTGTCCGGGCAGCATGCTGAGATCGGCATCGCGCTCGTAGGATTTCACCATGGTCACGCCGACGATGAAGACCGCCACGCCGAGGTGCGCCAGCAGCATGCCCCAGTAGCCGCCCGGCTGCAGGGAAAGCCGCACCCAGGTCGCCCCGGGGCGCGGCCAGGCATCGCCGGCCTTTTCACGCAGGTTGACCAGCGCCGTGGTCATGATCCATGCCGCCATCAGCAGGCCGATGCAGGTCAGGGGCTTCCAGGCGCCGGCGGCGACCGGCGCGAGCAAGGCGCATATGACGCTCACCGCCGCCGCCCAGCGCAGGCGCCGGGCCAGGTCCGGAACGGCGGCGGACTTCCAGCGCGCGATCGGACCGACCCCCATGAGGAAGACCGCCGGCGCCAGCACCGGCACGAACACGGTCTCGAAGTACGGGGGCCCCACCGAGATCTTGCCCAAGCCGAGCGCGTCGAGGATCAGTGGATACAGCGTGCCCAGCAGCACCGTGCCGGCGGCCGCCAGCAGCATCACGTTGTTGGTCAGGAGCATGGATTCGCGCGACACCAGTTCAAAGCGGGAACCGATGCCCACGCGTGAGGCGCGCCAGCCGAACAGAATCAATGATCCGCCCACCACCACCACCAGGAAACCGAGGATGAAGACGCCGCGCCTGGGGTCCGTGGCGAACGCATGCACCGAGGTCAGCACGCCGGAGCGCACGAGGAAGGTGCCCAACAGCGAA
>CANGUJ010000158.1 GCA_947456845.1 Burkholderiales bacterium
CCAACGTGTTCGCGGTGGAGAGTTTCGTCGACGACCTGGCACGCGAAGCCGGACGCGACCCGCTCGACTGGCGCCTGGACTACCTGCGCGACCCGCGTGCGCGCGCCGTGCTGGAAAAAGTCGCGCAAATGTCCGGATGGCGCGGCCTACGGCGCAGCGACGGCATCGGCTACGGCATGGCCTATGCGCGTTACAAGAACACCGGCGCCTACTGCGCCGTGGTGGCCGAGATCGAAGCCGGCACGCAGATTCGCGCCCGCCGGCTGTGGATCGCCGTTGACGTCGGGCGCGTGATCAATCCCGACGGCATCGCCAACCAGACCGAAGGCGGCGCGATCCAGGCCACCAGCTGGGCCCTGAAGGAAGCCGTGACTTTCGACCGCACACGCATCACCAGTGACGCTTGGGAAACCTATCCGATCCTGCGCTTTTCCGAGGTGCCGCAGGTGACGGTGGAGATCATTTCCGACCCGGACGCCACTTCGCTGGGGGCCGGCGAGTCGGCGCACGGGCCGGTGGCCGGCGCACTGGGCAATGCGGTGCGCGACGCGCTGGGTGTGCGGGTGCGCGACCTGCCGTTGACGCCGGAGCAGATCGCGGCGGCCGCCTAGGATCGCAGCCCGGGCGGCGTGGCGGCGCGGTCGCGCGGCAGCATGAAGGTGGGGACGATCGCCTCGGCCGCGTAGTGGCGAGTACGTGCCTGCGCCTCGGCCAGTTCCTGCGCCAACGCGTGCACCGGATCCAGGCCCTGGGCGCGCAGCGCATCGCAAAAGCGACCCAGCATCGCGGCGAGGTCCGCCTGGTCGAGGATCCTGTTCTGGTCACCGATGACCGCGGCGTCGCGCTCCAGTCCCGCGCGGTCGAATATCGCGGCGCAGTGGGCAGGCTCCTGCGCAGGTCCGCCGCCGCGTCGCGACAGTTCGGCGGCCAGAAAAAGCAGCTGCGCCGCGGTCGTCGCCCCGGCGTGCAGGGAAAGCCTGGCATGATGTCCCAGCGCCAGCATCGCCAGGTCGTAGCTTACGGCGGCACGCGCGGTTGCCACCGGGTCGTTGCCCGTGTGGCGCAGTATTTGGCCCACATGGCTGTGGGCGGCGCGCAGGAAGCGCAGCAGGGCCCGGTCATGGTTCTGCATGTCGTGCGTCGCGGAGGATTGCATGGCGCTGTCCTGGCAGTCGGGAATGTCGGCATCATGCGCCGACCGCGCCCTGTCCGGTGTCCTGAACAGCGGCCGAAAGCGCCGCGATTCCGCGCGCTCCGGCGCTGCGCCCACCCGGCCCGCGCGGACCGGGCGGGCGGCTAGTCGGGCTTGATGTTGGCCTGGCGGATCACGCGGATCCATTTTGCCGATTCGGCCTTGACGAAGGCGCCAAACGCCTCGGGCGTGCTGCCGACCGGATCGGTCCCCTGCGCGACCATCTTCTCCCGGACATCCGGCAAGGCCATCGCCTTGACCAGTTCGGCATGCAGGCGATTGATGGCCTCGCGCGGGGTGCCGGCGGGCACCGCCATGCCGTACCAATTGACGACCTCGAAGCCGGGCAGGGTTTCGGCGACCGTGGGAATGTCGGGCGCGAACGCGAGGCGCCTGGCGCTGGTGGTGGCCAAACCGCGCAGCTTGCCGCTCTTGATGTGCTGCAGGCCGATGGCGGCGGCTTCGAAGGTGATCTGTACCTGGCCGCCCATCACGTCGGCGATCGACGGGGCGCTACCCTTGTAGGGCACATGCACCATGCTGAGGCCGGCGGCTGCGCCGAACATCTCGCCGGCCAGGTGCGGCAGTCCGCCGTTGCCGCTGGAGGAAAAATTGATCTTGCCAGGGTTGGCCCTGGCATGCGCGATCAGTTCGCCGATGGACTTGGCCGGCAGCGACGGGTTGGCATAGACGATGAAGGCCACCGAGGCCAGTTGCGTCAGGGGCGCGAAGGCGGTTTCCGCGTTGAAAGGCAGGTTGGGATAGAAGGACGGATTGACGCTGAAGGTGCCGAGAGTGCCGAGCATCACCGTATGGCCGTCCGGTGCCGCCTTGGCCACGAGGTCCATGCCTACCACGCCGTTGGCACCCGGGCGGTTTTCCACCAGGACCGGCTGGCCCAGCGCCTCGGTGAGCCTGGGCGCGAGGATGCGCGCGACGATGTCGATACCGCCGCCGGGCGGAAAGCCGATGACGATGCGCACCGGCTTGGACGGAAACACCTGGGCGGCGGCGTCGAGCGCGGCGACGAAAATGAGGGTGGCCGCGAACGCGCGGCGCAGCGGGCGGAGTGCCATGGGTCTCCTCGCTAATCCTTCTTGCGTGCCGCGGCGCGCGCCAATGACGCCTGCCGGGCGGGTGGTAGCATAAGACCAATCGCAGGCGCATCTCAAGCGCCGCGGCGCCGCCAGAAAAAGCCGGAGACAAGCCAGCATGAGCGAGCAGATCCATGTCTATGCCGGCACCGCAGGTCATTCCGCCTGGTTCAGCGAGGACGCGGGGGAAACCTGGGTGCATCCCAACAGCCATTCCGGCATGTACCTGGAAGCGCGGGTGTGGAGCCTTGCCGCCCACGCGCAGACCCCCGACACACTGTTTGCCGGCACCGACATGGGCATCTATCGCTGGAGCGAGTCGAGCGCCCGCTGGACCCGCCTGCCTGCGCCCATGGAGGATGTCTGGTCGGTGCAGGTGCATCCGCGTCAGCCCGCCGTGCTGCTCGCCGGCACGCGTCCGGCAGGGTTCTATCGCTCCATGGACGGCGGCGTCAACTGGAGCGCCCTGCCCGCCCCGGGGATCAGCGAATTTTCCACCGTCAACATGGGGCCGACGCGCGTCACGCAGATCCTCTTCGATCCGCTGGATGACCAGGTGGTCTGGGCAGGCGTGGAGATCGGCGGCATTTACCGCAGCGGCGATGGCGGGGCCACATGGCAGGCCATGGATCGCGGCCTGATCTCGGGCGACGTGCATGGCCTTGCCGTGATCCCGTCGCCGGCCGGCAGCGTGATGTTCGCCACCACCAACCGCGGCCTGCACCGCAGCAGCGATGGCGGCGCCCACTGGCTCTACACCGAACTTGATTCGCCGTGGCAGTACACGCGGGCCATCGTCCCGCGCGCCGATCAAAGCGGCGTGGTGTTCCTGACCAACGGCAACGGCCCGCCGGGCAGCACCGGGCGCCTGCTGGTGAGCCGCGATTACGGCACCACATGGGCCGCTGCGCAATTGCCCGGCAGGCTCAACAGCACGCCCTGGTGCGTGGCCACGCATCCGGCCGACCCGATGCTCGTCTTCGTAGGCACCAATCTCGGCCAGTTGTTCCGCAGCCGGGACGGCGGCGAGTCCTTCGAGCGCCTGCCGCACGAGTTCGGCGAATTGCGCGCGCTGGCCTGGCGCCCGCTGCCGGGCGGCACGCGCCGCGCTGAGCATTCGGTGACGCGACGCGTCGCCGCCTGAAACCCGGCATCTCGGTCGCAGATATCCTGCCCATGACCACACCGCTCAAGGTCGGCCTGATGGTGCCGGTCAACAACACCACAATGGCGCGCGAGCTGAGCGCCTGGTTGCCCGCAGGCACCGAGTGCGTGACCCTGCGCATCCCGCGTGGCAAGGGCATGCTCACCCGCCAGACCATTCCCGCCTACCGGGCGCAGGCGCTCAGGCTCGCCGAGGAATTCGCCGGCCACGGCATCGACATCCTCGCCTACGGCTGCACCGCGGCGGGCTTCATCTCCGGCCCGGCTGCAGACAGCGAACTGGCGCACGCGCTGGGCGAAGTGACGGGCAAGCCGGTGGTGACGACCGCGCGCGCCATGGTGGAGGCCCTCAACGCCACCGGCGTCAACGACATCGCGGTGGTCACCCCCTATCTGGATGCCGTCAACGCCCAGCTGAAGGTGTTTCTCGCCGACGGCGGGATTCGCGTGCGCGCCTTCGACAGCCTGTATGCGCCGGATGTGGATGCGCTCGGGCGCATCACCGGACCGGAGGTCGCTGCGCTGTCGCGGCGCACCATGAGCCCCGTTTGCAAGGCCTTGTTTATCGCTTGCTCACAACTGCCGACTTATGAGATTCTAGGAGGGCTCGCGCGGGAATTCGGGCGGCCCGTGTTGTCTTCCATACAGTCGACGGCGTGGCAGGTGCGCCGTGCGCTCGGGATCGGGCAATAGCGTTCTGGTGCTCTGGCGCTCCGGCGTCCCGCCGGTTCGGCGCGCCAATCGTGCGCCCGACCCCGCGGCGACGCGGGAAAAGCGCGCCAGGGCATCGGCAGGTTATGACGGTTTGCGAAATGTGACGGTTTGCGAAAGCATTTGACGGCAAGTGATCGAGATATTGCGCATGTTCAACTCATTATCGACCCGCCGCGCCTGGATCGCCGCGCTGGCGCTCGGGTGTGCCGCCAGCCCTGCCGTGCAGGCGCAAACCACATGGCCTTCCAAGGCCGTGCGCATCATCGTGCCGTTTTCGGCCGGCTCCTTCACCGAAACGGCCGCGCGCGCTGTCGGTGCCGAGCTGGCGAGCCAGTTCGGCCAACCCTTCGTCGTCGAAACCCGTGGCGGTGCCGGCAGCACACTCGGTACCGACGCGGTGGCCAAGGCCGCGCCGGACGGCCATACGCTGCTGCTGACGGACAATTCCTTCGCGGTGTCAGCAGCGCTGTACCCGAAACTGCCCTATGACCCCGACAGGGATATCGCCAAGATCAGCCCGGTCGCCGAGGCGCCCGCGGTGATCATGGTGCGCCAGGACCTGGCCGCGAAAACGCTCAAGGACCTGGTCGACCTGGCGCGTAGGCAGCCCAGGCTCCTCACCTTCGGCTCGGGCGGGCAAGGCTCCTCGGCCCATCTGGCGGTGGAACTTTTTCTCTCGGGGCCTGACGTCGAACTTACCCACATCCCCTACAAGGGCGTGGCGGCGGCGCTCCTCGACCTGATTGCCGGACGCATCGATGTCGGTCTGTCCAGCGTGGGATCGGCCACCCAGCACATCAAGGGCGGCCGCGTACGCGGTCTGGCCGTGGCCGGGCGCGAACGGCATCCGCTGCTGCCCGAGGTGCCGACCTTCAGCGAGGCCGGTTTTCCCGACTACAACATGATCTACTGGTTCGGCGTGATGGCACCGGCCGCCACGCCGCCGTCGGTGCTGGCACAGCTGCAGCAGGGCATCGTGCGCGCGGTCGAGCAGCCCAGGGTGCGCGACGCGTTCGCCGGCGCCGGCGTGCGCGCGGTGGCCACATCCTCCACCGATTTCGCCCGCCGCGTGGAGGACGAGTCGCGCGTCTGGAAGCGCGTGATCACCCGCGCCGGCATCAAGCCCGAATAGACGAAACCTTCCCGCTTCATCGCTGTCAAACGACTCACTCGCCACCCAAAGGAGAACTGCCATGCCACTGGTCGACATCAACCACTATCTTCTGCTCGCCAACGACCTCGAAAAGTCCAAGCGCTTCTATTGCGACGTTTTCGGCCTGGAGGAAATGCCGCGCCCCGACTTTCCCTTCCCCGGCGCGTGGCTCGGCCGGGGCGACAAGATCTGGGTGCACATGGCCCCGCGCGACGTGCCCAACTGGGAGATTTACTACAAGGGCACCTCGGCCAGGTCCGCGCGCGACAATACCGGCGTGGTCGATCACATCGCCTTCGCCGCTGCCGATCCCGACGAGTTCCGTGAGCGCTTCTCCACCCTGTCCCTGGACTGGTGGGCGCGTGCGCTGCCGAACTTCAATCTTTTCCAGATTTTCGTGCGCGACCCCGACGGCCTGACCCTGGAACTCAACTTCTTCGGCCTGACCACCATGCCGGACTGGGCCGAGGACTACAACGAAATGCCGCGGGTCAACTAGGCGGCCGAGCCGCGACTTTTACGCTGGGAGAACGCCATGAATGCACCTGTAAGTCCGCGCCTTGACTTCGCCGGCATCAGCTACGAGGAGGCCGTCGCCCGCGCGCATGCGCTGGTGCCCGTGCTGCGGGAGCGTGCCGCACGCACCGAGGCCGCACGCGGCATGCTGCCGGAGACCATCGCCGATCTCAACCGCTCCGGCCTCATGCGCATCATGCAGCCGCGGCGCTGGGGCGGTATGGAGCTTGACTTCTCCATCATCGTCGACATCACCGACATCATCGCGCGCGGCTGCGCCTCGACATCCTGGACCTTGGCCAACATCGCGATCCACCACTGGATGCTGGCACTGTACGACGAGCGGGCGCAGGAGGAGATCTGGGGCGCCGACCCCGACATGTACATCGCCTCCGGCATCGCCTACCCGCAGGGGCGCGGCGAAGTCGTCGACGGCGGGATCCTGCTCTCAGGGCACTGGAACTTCTCCTCCGGCGTGGGCTGCTCGACCTGGAACATGCTCGCCTGCCTCATCCGCGACGCGAACGGCAAGCCGGTGGACTACCGGATGACGGTGATACCCGAGTCCGAGTACGAGATCGTCGACGACTGGCATGTGATGGGTTTGTCAGGCACCGGCAGCATGTCGGTCAAGTGCGACAAGGTCTTCGTGCCGGAGCACCGCGCGCTCTCCATGCTACGCGGGCGCCGCGAAGGCTTCCCCGGCTGGAAGGTCAACCCCGCGGCGTGCTACCGGATCCCCTTCGGCGGTCTGGCGGCGCACTGCATCCTCGGCACCGCCATCGGCAACGCGCAGGCGATGTTCGACGCCGTCACCGATATGGTGCGCGAGCGCAGCACCAGCTACACCACGCTCCGGATGCGCGACATGGGCACCGTGCAGAGCCGGGTCGGCCTGGCGGGTGCCCATCTCGATGCCGCGCGCCTGATGGCGCGCAGCGACTGCATCGAGGCGCAGGCCATGGCCGAGAAGGGCGTCGATCCGGACATGAACTACCGCCTCAAGCAGAAGCGCAACTGTGCCTACGCGATGAAGCTGGCCACCGACTGCGTCGACACGCTCTATGCCCTGGCCGGCGCCAACGGTCTTTATACCCGCGGGCCGATGGAGCGCATCTACCGCGACCAGCACGCGGCGGGCGGGCACATCAATTTCAATCTCGATGCCCATTCGACCTCCTGGGGGCTCTCGACTCTCGGCGGTGAGATCAATAATCCGGTCCTGTAGGCCCGCCCGGATGCGAGGGGCGCGTGCGTGACTGCGTCGAGCGACGAGCGGCTGGTGTTTCGTGCGCCGGCGCTCGCCTGCGACAGCCACTTCCATGTGTTTGGCCCGGCCGATAGCTATCCCCATGGCAGCGACCTGCGCTACGCGCCGCCGCAGGCGCCTTTGTCGGAGTACCTGGAGTTGGCCGCCCTGTTGGGTATCGAGCGTTTCGTGTTCGTGCAGCCCTCCGCCTACGGGCGCGACAACACCTGCATGCTCGACGCGATGCGCGAGGTGGGTCCGGCGCGCTGTCGCGGCATCGTCGACTTGGACGACGACGTGTCGGACCGCGCGCTTGACGAACTCCATGCGCTGGGCGTGCGCGGGGTGCGCATCAATGTCTCGCCGGTCAAGCCGCTAGCGCCGGGTTTCGGCGCGACGCTGCTGCCGCGGGTCAGGAGATTCGATGCGCGTTTCGCCGAGCGCGGCTGGCAGCTCGACTTCCTTCTGCCCGGCTGGCTGACCCATGAGATGCTGCCGGAACTCGCGCGGCTCAAGGTGCCGTTCACGCTGGCGCACATGGGCATGTTCCCGGCCCGCGACGGGCCCGGCCAGGCCGGTTTCCAGGCCTTGATCCGGTTGCTCAAGACCTGCCCTGGCGCCCATGTGAAATTCACCGGCACCTACCGCATGGCCAGCGCCCCGGATTTCGACGACGCGGCGCCGCTGGCGCGCGCGCTGATCGACGCCGCGCCTGACCGCATCGTGTGGGGCAGCGACTATCCGCACCTGTCGTTCGCCGACAAGGTAGGGTCGGTACAGTTGTTCAACCTGCTGGGCGAGTGGGCGCCCGACGCGGCGACCCGACGCAAGATCCTGGTCGACAACCCGGCGCGCCTGTTCGGCTTCTGAGCCCGCGTCGGCTGGTGCTCGATGGTCCTCATGCCCATGTCCGCCTGCGCCGCCTGGGGCTCGCGCTGCCGCGCGGGCGCCGCGCCCGGCGCTGCGAGGCGCCTCTCGTAGAATGCGGGTTTTGTCCTGATGGCAGCGCGCCATGAAACGCACCGACCTCGCCAAGAACCTCGGAAAGAAGATCGAAGGCAGACAGAAGCCGTTCGGCATGCCCGACGTGGCGGCCCTGGCCGCCCCTGCCATCGACCGGCGTGAGCAGCGCCGCCTCGAC
>CANGUJ010000159.1 GCA_947456845.1 Burkholderiales bacterium
GCCGGTGCGCCTGATCGTGCCTTTCCCGCCCGGCGGCGGCAATGACGTAATTGCCCGCGCGGTCGCCCAGAAACTGGGCGACCGGCTCGGGCAGCCCGTCGTGGTGGAAAATCGGGCCGGCGCCAACGGCATCGTCGGTCTGCAGGCCCTGATGCAGGCGGCGCCCGACGGACACACCATCGCCGTCGGCGCAGCGGGCCCGCTGGCCGTCAATCCCAGCCTGTACGACAAGCTGCCCTACGACCCGGTCAGGGATTTCGCGCCGGTCAGCAACCTAGTGAACTTCCCGCTGCTACTGGTCACCCATCCCTCGGTGGCGGCAAAAACCATCCGTGAACTGGTGGCGCTCGCCAGGGCGCAGCCGGGCAAGCTGCATTATTCGTCGCCCGGGAGCGGCAATTCGGGCCACCTCGCCGGCGAGCTCTTCAACACCATGGCTGGCGTCAAGACCGTCCACGTGCCCTACAAGGGCCAGGGACCGGCCCTCACCGACCTCATCGCCGGGCAGGTGCAGATGCTCTACAGCAGCATTCCCTCGGTGCTGCCGCATGTGCGCCAGGGTCAGCTCAACGCGATCGCCGTCGGCAGCGCCAGGCGCATCGCCCCCCTGCCCGACATTCCCACCATCGCCGAATCCGGCGTGCCCGGCTACGAGGCCTATTCATGGGTCGGCCTGGTCGCGCCCGCCGCCACGCCGCGCGCGGTCGTGACCCGCCTGCACCGTGAGGTCGTCGAAATCCTCAAGGAGAAGGATGTCGCCGAAAAGCTCAGCGGCCAGGGGGCCCTGCCGGTCGGCGACGCCCCGGAACAGTTCGCCGCCTACATCAGGGCGGAGATCGACAAATGGGGCGCGGTGGTGCGCTCGTCGAACATCAAGATCGACTGACAATGAGCGGGGTTGCGATCGCGGCTATGCTGAGCACCTTTCGGACCTGTCAAGCACCATGCCCGCCTCTACCGCCCTGATCGCATTCGACCGCGCCGACATCGCGCCCGCGCTCGACCAGCCCAAGCCCGAACGCCTCGTTTCCGGTAATCCGCTGCGCACCACGTTCTCGCACTATGCGCGCGGGGAGGTCGACTGCGGCCTGTGGCATTGCGAACCCGGCGCATGGCGCATCGACTTTTCGGATGCGCCCGGCAAGACCCGCGAGGAGTTCTTCCATGTGCTCGAGGGCCGCATCCGCATCACCGCCGAAAGCGGCGCGGCGCGCACCTTCGGACCCGGCGACGCCTGCCTGATCCCGGCCGGTTTCAGGGGCATCTTCGAGGTGCTCGAGCCGGTGAAGAAGGTCTACGTGATGATCGACAAGACCTGAACGCATGCCACGCTTGCCTCGCGCAGCCGTCAACGCGCCGGCTTGCGGGAGCGCCGCCTCGCCACCGGCGGCAAGCCCGCCATCGCACCCAGCACCTCCGCCACCGAGGCGGTGTCCTCCAGCGCCAGACCTTGCGCCATGGCGGTGGTGTAGATCGGTGCGCAGGCGGTGAACAGGGGGGTCGGGCAATCCAGCGACTTGGCCATGTCACCGATGACCTGCATGTCCTTCTGCCAGACCTCGACCTTCATGGTCGGCGGGCTGTACGTGCGTTCGAGCATGAATGGCATGCGCAGGCGCATCACCCCGGTGCCCAGCACCGGGCTCGACCCAAAGAGTTCAAGCATGCGACGCGGATCGAGTCCCATCTTGCGGGCGAAAGTGACCACCTCGCCGTACGCCACGTTGTAGATGGCCACCAGATGATTGGCCGCGTACTTCATGCGTGTGCCATGGCCGAACGGCCCAACCTCGGGAAGATTGTCGGTGAACACGCGCAGGATCGGCATGGCCGTCTTGCGGGCTTTCGCCTCGCCGCTGACGAAAATGGTCCAGGCACGCTCCTTCATGCGCGCGGCCGTACCGCTGATCGGGCAATCCAGCGCCTTGATGCCGGCGCGCTTCAATACCGACGCCGCGGCATCCTTGTCCGCCAGCGGCAGAGTGCTGGTTTCGATCACCAGCGGGCGACGACCCGGTGCGGCGGCGGCGGCCACTTCGCGCGCCACGGCAGCCAGCGCCGCACTGGTGGCAAGCGAGGTGATGACCACATCGCTTTGCTGCGCCACTGCCGCCGTCGACGCCAGCGGCCTGCCGCCGGCGCGTTTGAGCCGCGCGCGCGCCGCCGGCGCGATGTCGTAGCCATTGACGGCATAGCCGGCCCTGCGCAGGGTTTCGGCCATGATGCCGCCCATGATGCCCAGGCCGATCACGCCCACCACGGGCAGGGCAGCCGCCGTGTCCTTGCTTTTCTTCATCTCAGTCCGCCGCTTCGATGAGGTGGGCGATGCGTTCGGGGGTCATCGGCAGGTCGCGCACACGCACGCCGATGGCATGCTGCACCGCGTTGGCGACGGCGGCCGCCACCGGCCCGGCCGCGCATTCGCCGGCGCCCAGGCCGGGCGCGCCGGGCTGGTCGAGCAGCGCCACCTCGATCTCCGGCACCTCGTCGAAACCCAGGATCGGGTAGTCCTCCCAGGAGCGGGTGCGCACGCCATGCTCGTCCCAGGCCACCGCCTCCTTGAGGGTCCAGCTGATCGCCTGGACCACGCCACCCTCGATCTGGTTGGCAAGCCCGTCCGGATTGACGATGTGCCCGGCATCCACTGCGGCGAACACGCGCAGCACGCGCACCTTCTCGGCCACCTCGACCTCCGCCACCACGGCGCAATAGGCAGAGCGATTCTTGTACTGGGCGAAGCCGATGCCGCGCCCCCTGCCCTCGCCGCCGGGGGCATCCGCGCGCCAGTCGGCCCGCCGTGCCGCCGCCTCGATGACCGCACGTGCACGCCCATCGGCAAGATGGCGCAGGCGGAAAGCAACCGCATCCTGCCCGCTCGCGGCCGCCAGTTCATCCATGCAGCTCTCGATAGCGAATACGTTGGCAAACGCCCCGAGGCTGCGCAGCGCGGACACTCGCACAGGGGATTGCGCGATGAAGTGGTAGTCCACCTGCTGGTGCGCGAAATCATAGAGCGCGATGCCGTTACGGTGCCCGCCGCCCGCCGGCAGCGGCATGTCCTTCGGCAGCGGTTCCGGGACCGGCGGGTCCATCTCCCAGGCCGCCTGCAGGTTGATGCCTTCGCCCCACCCTGGTCGCTTCACATGGGTGTGGCTCCAGATGCCGATATGCCATTTCGATACCCTGCCCTCGCCATCGACCGCCGCATCGATCTCGACGGCACCCGCCGAGCCGAAGGGCGACCAGGCCAGTTCCTCTTCGCGCGACCAGGTAAGCAGAACCGGACGGCCGCTGCGGGTGGCGGCCAGTGCGGCCTCGAAAGCCACGTCATCGGCGCCGTTGTGCCCGTAGCAACCCGCGCCATCGCGATGGATCACGGTGACGCTTTCCGCGGGAAGGCCGAGCGCCAGCGCCGTCTGCGCGCGCAGGAAATGCGCGCCCTGGGTATGCGACCAGATCGTCAGATGCCCCTTGGCCAGCACCGCGGCGGCGGCGCAGGTGCCGATGGATGCATGCGCGATGTAGGGCTTGGAATAGGCCGCCCTGATCGCCACCGCGCCAGGCCGGGCCTGGCCGCTCGCATGCACCGTCGCGCTTTCGGCCGGCAATGCCTTGAGCACGCTGCCAATCTCGCCGGCCGCCGGACGGCGCGGGGCGGGAATCCAGCGCACCAGTTTCCGCGCTGCCTGCGCTGCCTTCACCGCCGCAGCTTCCCGCAGGGCAAGAACGCAGACGAAGTTTCCGGAGCGCACCACGTCGGTAACCCCGGGCAGCGCCAGAATGGCCTCGCGGTTCCAGCTCTCGATATGCGCGCCATGGTCGGGGCCGCGTACCACCCGCGCATGCAACATGCCGGGCAATTCGATGTCGTGCACGAAGGCCGCGCCGGAAAGCTTGGGGACGATGTCGCGCCGCGCCAGGCTGCGCCCCGTCAGGCTGGCCGCGCGCGGGCCGCCCTCCGCTACCCGCGCCACCGGCACATCCAAGCGCACCGCCCCGGCCAGTTGCCAGTAACCGACGGACTGCGCCGGCGCCCCCTTGCGCGAGAACATGCCGCGCGCGAGCATCAAGTCGGATACGTCGACCTCGAGCCAGCGCGCGGCGGCCTCTGCAAACAAACTGCGCGCGTGTGCGCAGGCGATGCGCATGGCCGCGCCCCCCACCTCGATCGACTGGCTGCCCGCGGTGTATCCCTCGTCCGGCGCGATATCGGTGTTGCCGGCGGCGATGTGCAATTGCTCTGGCGCCACGCCCAGTTCATCGGCCGCGATCTGCGCAATGGCGGTGACGATGCCCTGCCCCAACTCGACCTTGCCCGAGAACACCGTGATGGTCTCGTCCGCATTGACCTTCAGCCACTGGTCGAGGCGCGGATTGGCCTCCAGGCTGGTTGGCAGCGCGGCGCTCACTGCACGCCCCCGGCCAGCCGCTCGATGGCTACATCGATCGCGCGCAGTATGCGCACATGTGTGCCGCAGCGGCACAGGTTGCGCTCCAGCGCCTTGAGGATGGCAGGACGGCCGGGCCGCGCGTCCGCCCGCAGCAGGGCGGTGACCGCCATCAGGATGCCGTCGATGCAGAAGCCGCACTGCGCCGCCTGCAATTCGATGAACGCATCGCGCACCGCCCTGCCGATACGGTCATCCGCCAGCCCCTCGACTGTGGTGATACTGCGACCGGACACCGACCACAGCGGTGTGTCACAGGACTGCACGGCGCGTCCATCAACCATGACCGTGCACGCGCCGCAATGACCCGCGCCGCAGCCGAAACGGGTGCCCTTGAGCTTGAGGTCGTCGCGCAGGCAATACAGGAGCGGCGTATCGCCATCCGCTGCTACCGCGCATGCGACGCCGTTGACTTCGATTTGCACCGCCATATCGTCTCGCTAGCCAAGAAATTCGTTGATAAGACGCACCAGCACCTCCGGTTGCTCCAGCATAGGACAGTGCCCGGAGTCGGCGATCTCCTCGTAGCGCGCACCAGGAATCAGCTCGGCGACCTCGCGCGCCATGGCTGGCGGCGTGGTCATGTCGAGCGCACCGCACATGACGAGGGCCTTCTTTCTCACCCGTGGCAGCTCCGCGCGCAGGTCCATGTCTGCCAGCGCGAGGCAGGCGCGCCCAAAGCAGCCTGCGTCGACCGCGCCGAGCCGGCGCTTGCGTTCGGCCACCACATCGGGGTGCCTTTGCGCGAAGTCAGGCGGCAGCATGCGGCCGATCGCGGTATCGAGTACAGCCGACATGCCCTTGGCGGCAACGCCCTGCGCCATGGCGCGGAACGGCGCGCGCCCGGTTTCGGGAAACACCGCGCCGGTGTCGGCCACCAGCATGGGACCGAACACCTCCGGATGGCGGATCGCCAGCTTGAGAACCACGAAGGCGCCGAAGCCGTTGCCAAACACCGCAACGGTCTCCGGCAGGTCGAGCGCCTTGATGCTGCGCGCCAGATGGTCCGCAATCCCGGCAAGCCCCTGGAAATCCACCGGGCTCGATGCGCCGAAGCCGGGCAGGTTCACGCGGGTGACGCGGTGCCGCGCCGTCAGCGCGGCGAGCACCGGATCGAATACCGTCATCTCGGTTAGCAGCGAATGCACCAGCAGCAGGTCCGGCCCGCTGCCGGCCTGCTCGTATTCCATCGAATGACTTCCTACGGTCACGATTGCCATGAAAATTCCAGGAAAGAGACGGCGCGCCGGGTGGTCGGCCGGATGAGGGGCCGGTGCGCACCGATCGCGAGCGCATGCCACGTCGGCTTGCGGATGCAAACCGGCCCTGCACCCCGGGCGTCGGAGCCGGCGAGGGGGCCACTTGCGGGTTCGGTGCGCATCTGGGCATCCTTTCCGGTCGGGCCCGGCCGAGGTTGATCGCGACCGGGCGCCGCGGGTGCACATGGAACAGGCATGCATGCGGATTGCGCCCGGATGTTCACGCTGCCGCCTTGCCGGCTTTGTCACGCGTGCGGATGTATGGTACGCTCAATTTATCAAGGGCTCAATAAAGCCCGCCGACATCGACCCACGACAAAGACGTGCAGGCATGGCCGCAAGCAAGATTCCCCCCGCAAACCCGGCAGCGCAGTGCGCCGGCGTCATCGGACTCGGCATCATGGGTTCGGCCGTGTCGGCAAATCTGGTCCGCGCCGGCTTCGCTGTCGCCGGCTACGACCCGGTACCGGCCGCGCGCGCGCGCCTCAAGCGCGCCGGCGGCACGCCCTGCGCAAGTGCGGCTGCGGTGGCGCAACGCTGCAACCTGATCGTCCTGTCGCTGCCCTCGGAGGCGGCGCTCGACGCGGTGGTCGCCGAACTCGCCGGCGCTGGTGCGCACGGGCTGGTCCTGGCCGAAACCAGTACCCTGCCGGTGTCGGCCAAGGAGCGCGCCCGCAAGGCGCTGGCCGCGGCCGGCGCCGTCTTGCTCGATTGTCCCCTGTCCGGAACCGGCGCCCAGGCCCTTACCCGCGACCTCGCGGTGTACGCCAGCGGCGACCCGCGGGCGATCCGCACCTTCGCCCCGGTGTTCGAGGGCTTTGCCCGCGTGCGTTACGACGTCGGCCGGTTCGGCAACGGCATGCGCATGAAACTGGTCGCCAACCTTCTGGTAGCCATCCACAACGTGTCCGCCGCGGAGGCGATCATGATGGGCGCGCGCTCGGGCCTCGACCCCGCCCAGGTGGTCAGGGTGGTGGCCGATGGCGCCGGCGGCTCGCGCATGCTCCAAGTGCGCGGGCCGATGATGGTCGATCGCGCGTGGGGCGAAGCGACCATGAAGGTCTCGACCTGGCAGAAGGACATGCGCCTGATCGCCGAGGCGCTGGCGGCCTCCGACACCCCCGCGCCGCTGTTCGCAGCGACCCTTCCAATTTACAACGCCGCCATGGCCCTGGGGCACGGCGGCGACGACACCGGGGCGGTCTACGCGGTTCTCGAGGGCATGGTCGGCGCCACCCCGGCCGCGCCGGCCGCAGGCAGGAACAAGGCAGGCAAGCGGAGCCGCACATGAGCTTTGAGGCAAGGGAGTTTCGCGACGCGCTCGGGCGCTTCGCCACCGGCGTGGCGCTGGTGACCGCGCGGGCGCAGGATGCGCGGCCGATCGGCATCACGATCAACTCGTTCAGCTCGGTGTCGCTCGACCCGCCGCTGGTGCTCTGGAGCCTCGCTACCACTTCGCCCAATCTCGAGCATTTCGCGATCGGCAGCGAGCACCTGATCCACATCCTGGCGCATGACCAGGAGGCTCTGGCGCGCCGCTTCGCCAGCCGCATGGAATTCAAGTTCGAGGGGCTGCAGCACGGCGAGAGTTCCAGGGGCCTGCCGCGCTTTGACGACTGCCTAGCCTACTTCGAATGCCGCACCCACGCATGGCATACCGAGGGCGACCACGTCATCGTGATCGCGCGGGTGCATGGCCTGGATCACCGGCCGCGCGATCCCCTTCTGTTTTGCGGCGGCAGGTTCGCGGTGCTCGAAAGCGCCTCCGGCAACCCCGGATAAGTGGTCTTCGCGCCGGCCAGGAAGTTATCGACGGCCATTTCGACCTTGCGCATGAATTCGACCTGCATGGGTAGTTCGTAGATGTGCTGGCGCACCGCGTAGTAGAACACGCCGCCATGCAGGCTCCAGACGAACTCGATCTCCTCGTCAGTCACCGGCAGGTCGGGCGCCTCGACGCCACAGTAATGGCGCACCTCGCGGCAAAACGCCGGCAGCAATTCCTTCTGGATGAGCTTGATATAGCGCTGGTTCAGGACCGGCCCTGACAGCCCGGCGTAAAGGTAGATGCGCATCCAGTCGGGGCGATAGGTGGCCTGCGAATACTGTCGATAGAACTCGATGAGCCGCGCGCGCAAGGGGATGGTGCGATCACGGATGAGCGACACCCAGGCCGGATTCCAGCGCCCCTCGAAGACGGTACGATAAACCCGCTCTACCAGCGCCTGCTTGGACGAAAAATAGCGGTATAGAAGGGGCTGGGTGATGCCGAGGCGCTTGGACAACTCGCGTGTCTGCCCGGAAAAACCCACTTCGGAAAAATAGGTGATTGCCCCTTCAATGATCTGGCGTTCGCGTTCGGCGGGCGACAGACGCGCCTTGACCGGCGCCTTGCGGGAGCGCGCGGGACGGCGCGGCGCAGCGCCCTCGGGCTTGCGTGAACTCTCAGTCTTGGCCATGCGGAAGCGTTGCGTTGGAGTGACCCAATGTAGAGAAGATCACGGGCGCC
>CANGUJ010000160.1 GCA_947456845.1 Burkholderiales bacterium
GACGTCCGGCGCTCTCCTCCGGCTGCGGCGCGACGCCGGGGGCGGCCAGCGGCAGGAAAATGTCGAAGGTGGTGCCTTTGTCCGGCTGGCTCTCCACCACGATCGCGCCTTCGTGGGCCTGCACGATGCCGTAGACCACCGAAAGGCCCAGCCCCGTGCCCTCGCCCGCGGCCTTGGTGGTGAAAAACGGCTCGAACATGCGCGCCAGCGTGGGCGCGTCCATGCCGTGCCCGGTGTCGCTGACGCGCAACCGGGCGACGCGCCCCGGGTGACGTTCCGCCAGCGCGCGCAACGCGGGCTGGGTGGCGGCGCCTACCGCATCGAGCACGACCGTGTCGACCTGGAATTCGATGCGCCCCGCTTCCCCGCGGGTCGCATGCAGGGAGTTGTTGGCGAGATTGATGACCACCTGCTGCAACTGGGTGCGATCGGCCAGCACGACCGGATCGGCGTCGTCGTGCCGGACCTCCAGCTTGATGCGGGCCGGCAGCATCGCCCGCAGGAGCCGTGCGGCTTCTTCGATGATCGGCAGCAGTTCGACGGGCTGGCGACGCGTCGGCTCCCGGCGGCTGAACGCGAGAATCTGGTGCACTAGGTCGCGCGCGCGCCGACCCGCCTTGCGTATCTCGTCCAGGCTTTCGAGGACCGCCGGATCGATGCCGGCCACGTTGCGCGCCAGCTCGACATGGCCCAGGATGGTGGCGATGATGTTGTTGAAATCGTGCGCGATGCCTCCGGCGAGCGTGCCGATCGCCTCCATCTTCTGCGACTCGCGCAGCCGGGCCTCGAGGCTGGCCAGTTCCGCATCGGCCTTCTTGCGCGCCGTGATGTCCTGCATGGAAACGATCATGCGCGCCGCCTTGCCGTCCGGTCCTGGATAGCTGGCCTGGATGCTGCGCAGCCAGATCACCTGGCCATCGGTCCTGACGAGCCGGTATTCGAGGGTCAGCGGCTGCAGGGTATCGATGCCCTTGGCGCGCATGGCCAGGAAATACTCGAGATCCTCGGGATGAACCTGCTTCACCCAGGGCAGGTACTTGCCCTGCGCCGGGAGCGGGCCGCGAATCCTTTCCGGGGAATCGCTCCACGCAAGACGGTCGTTGGAGATGTCCCAATCCATGACGACCATTTCCGCGATGCGCTGGCCGACCTGCAGGCGTTCGGTCTGCTCGCGCAGCGCCTGCTCGAGCTGCATTTTCTCGCTGACGTCGCGCAAGGTGATGGTGAACAGCGTTTCACCGCCGGCGCAAATCCGCGCGATCGCGGCTTCGACGGCAAGCTCCGCGCCGTCCGCTTTCAGCACCTTCAGCTCGCGCGACTGCCCGATGCTTCCGCCGGCCAGCCCGCCCTCGATGAAATCGCGCAGGTTGCGCTGGTAGGCATCGCGAAATCTCGCCGGCAGCAGGCGTTCGAGCGGCTCGCCCCTGGCGCTTGCGGCGGGAAGCTGGAACAGGCGCTCCGCGGCAGCGCTGAACAGGACGATGCGCTGCGCGCGGTCGATTCCGATGATCGCGTCCATCGAAGCGTCGATCAACGCGGACTCGCGCTCCTGCAGCGCCCGCACCGATGCCTCCAGTCTGCGGCGGCGGATGTGGAGCAGCGCGACAAGCAGCGCGCCGATGGAAATGACGACGGACGCGACCGCCATGGCGATCCGGTATCCGCGAATGCCGGTGTCGGCGCTCGCCGAGGCCGCATCCGCGCCGCTGCCCCACATGCCCGCGATGACCAGCAGCGCGATGCCGACGATGCGGACGGCAAAGCGGTATCGGCCCGAACTGGCTGAACGAAAGGTCATCTGGGAGGCCCAATTCGCGCAGCGCGGTGTACCCAGCGGCGACGCCGGGCCCGGCCGCGCGGCGAGCCGGTATCGTTCATCCACCAACGCAATCAGCGGACATCAATCTCCGGTATTATCTTCCAGTTGGGGGAATAAAACCGACGTGAACCCGAACTTGCTCATGTCGCGGATGCGCATCGGGTACAGGATGCCCCACAGGTGGTCGCATTCGTGCTGCACCACCCGGGCATGGAATCCGTCGACCTCGCGCTCGATGGCCTGGCCCAGCGGGTCGTAGCCCGCGTAGCGTATGCGCGACGCGCGCGGCACCATGCCGCGCAGGCCGGGCACGGAGAGGCAGCCCTCCCAGCCTTCCTCCCCGTCCTCGCCGAGCGGCGTGATCACCGGGTTGACTAGCACGGTCCTTGGCACCACCGGCGCGTCGGGATAGCGCGGATTGGGGGCGCCGGTGCCGAAGATCACCACCTGCAGGTTGATGCCGATCTGCGGCGCGGCAATGCCGGCGCCGTCCGCGGCGGCCATGGTGTCCTCCAGATCGGTCACCAGGGCGTGCAAATCCGGGGTGTCGAACCGCGTCACAGGCCTGGAGGGCACCAGCAGGCTGGGGCTGCCCATCTTGAGGATGGGACGGATCATGGGGCGACGAACGCTTCGAGGATGCGATGCACCCGCGCCATCGCGCCATCCATGACCTGGGCGAGGTGGTCCAGGGTGATCGCCTGCGCGCTGTCGCCCTTGCCGGCGGCATGATTGACCACGACCGACAGGCAGGCGTAGTCCAGGCCCAGTTCGCGCGCCAGCGCGGCCTCGGGCATGCCGGTCATGCCGACCAGATCGCAACCGTCGCGCTCCATGCGGCGAATTTCTGCCGCGCTTTCCAGCCGCGGCCCCTGGGTCGCCCCGTAGACGCCGCCCGCATGCACCATTTCGCCGGCCCGCGCCGCCGCGGCGAGGATGCGCCGACGCAGGTGTTCCGCATAGGGCCAGGTGAAATCGATATGCGACACCGGCGTGCCGATGGTCGATTCCGGGCCTTCGAAAAACGTGTGCGCCCGCCCGTGGGTGTAGTCGATGATCTGGTCCGGCACCACCAGCACGCCGGGACCGTAGGCGTCACGGATCCCGCCCACCGAGGTGACCGCCAGCACCCCTTCCACGCCGGCGGCGCGCAGGGCCCACAGGTTGGCGCGGTAGTTGATCAGGTGCGGCGGAATGGTGTGCCCGTAACCATGGCGCGGCATGAACACCGCTTCCACGCCCGCCAGCGTGCCGAAGGTCAGCGGGCCCGACGGTTCGCCATAGGGGGTGCGTACCACCTCGCGACGGGTGATGCTGAGCGTGGCCAGGTTGGTGAGGCCGCTGCCACCGAAGATCGCGAACACGGACGCCTCCTCAATGGCCCGCGAGGGCATGCACCGCCGGAAGGTTGCGCCACAGGCCGGCGACATCCATCCCGTAGCCGAACACGTAGCGCTCAGGCACGCTGATGCCGACGAAATCGGCGACGATCGGCTTGGGCTTGTTGATCATCTTCTCGCAGAACACCGCGCAGAGGAAGCGGGTAGCGCCCATCCCGAGAACCCGGCGGCGGATCTCCGCCATGGTTTCGCCCTCGTCGAGAATGTCGTCGAGCACCAGCACGGTCCGCCCCTCGACCTGCGCGGACGGCTCGACCTTCCATGTGAGCGACCCGCCGCGCGTCTTGTCGCCATAGCGCGAGACGTGGATGTAGTCGAATTCCAGAGGGAACGCCAGTTGCGAAAGCAGATGGCCGGCGAACACCGTGGCGCCCCCCATCACCGCAAGGACCAGCGGCCCCTCACTGCCGATAGCGCGGGTGATCTCCGCGGCCATGCGCGTGGTGGCTGCGCTGCATTGCTCCGCGCTGACGAGCACGTCGGATTCGGCGAGGATGCGCCGGGCCCGGTCGAGATCCATGGTCATTTCGGCAGTTCTTTCAGGAAGGCGTCGAATTCGGCGCCGATTTCGTGGTGTTTGCGCCCGAGGTCGACGGCGGCCTTCAGGTAGCCCAGCTTGGAGCCGCAGTCATAGCGGGTGCCGGCGAAACGATGCGCGAACACCGGCTCCTCGTCCAGGAGCGCGCTGATCGCGTCGGTCAGCTGGATCTCCCCGCCGGCTCCGGGAACCACGTGCTCGATCAAGTCGAAGATGCGCGGCGAAAGAATGTAGCGCCCCACCACGGCGAGGGTGGACGGCGCCTCGGCGGGGGCCGGCTTCTCGATGATGGCCGAGACGCGTTCGGTGCGGTCGGCCACCGGCGTGGTGCTGACGATGCCGTATTGCCGGGTGCGCTCGCGCGGCACGTCCTCGACACCGAGCACGCTGCCGTTGTGGCGATGCGCGCAGTCGACCATCTGTTTCAACGCCCCCGGCCTGCCGTCGATGAGGTCGTCAGCCAGGATGACGGCGAAGGGTTCGTCATCGACCACGTCGCGCGCGCAACCGACCGCATGGCCCAGGCCGAGCGGCTCGGCCTGGCGGATATAGACGCACTTGATACCCCTCGGCAGCACGCTCTGCACAAGCTCCAGCAGGTCGTGCTTGTTCTTGGCCGCCAGTTCGGTCTCGAGCTCGTAAGCCTTGTCGAAATGATCCTCGATGGCACGCTTGGTGCGCCCGGTAACGAAGATCATGTCGGTCAGCCCGGCCTCGATGGCTTCCTCGACCGCGAACTGGATCAGCGGCTTGTCGACGATCGGCAGCATTTCCTTCGGCGTGGCCTTGGTGGCGGGCAGGAAGCGGGTGCCGAGCCCCGCGACAGGAAAGATCGCCTTGCGAATTCTCTTCATGCATGCTCCAGTAAGGCTTTCAGCCCGTCTTCATCGAGCACCGCCACCCCGAGTTCCAGGGCGCGTGCCAGCTTGCTGCCGGCTTCGGCGCCGGCGACCACATAGTCGGTCTTCTTCGATACGGATCCCGCCACCTTGGCGCCCTGGGCCTCGAGCAGTTCCTTGGCTTGCTCGCGCGACATGGAAGGCAGCGTGCCGGTAAGCACGAAGGTCTTGCCGGAAAGGCTGCCGCCGCGCGGCGCAGGCGCGGTCTCGTCCCAGGCGACCCCGCCGGCACGCAGCTGCTCGACGACCTCGCGATTGTGCGGCTGGCGGAAGAAGCGTGCGATCGAGGCCGCCACGACCGGGCCGACATCGTTGACCTCGACCAGCTCCGCATCGCTGGCATTCATGACCGCATCCAGGGCGCCGAAGTGGCGCGCCAGGTCCTTCGCGGTGGCTTCGCCGACATGGCGGATGCCGAGCGAGAAAATGAAGCGGGCCAGCGTGGTGTGGCGCGACCGGTCGATCGCCGCCAGCACGTTCTGCGCCGACTTCTCGGCCATGCGTTCGAGCGCCACCAGGCTGGCGAAGCCCAGCCTGTACAGATCGGCGGGGGTGCGCACGGCATCGGCTTCGACCAGCTGATCCACGAGTTTTTCGCCGAGGCCTTCGATATCCATGGCACGCCGGCCCGCAAAATGCAGCAGCGCCTGCTTGCGCTGCGCCGCGCAGAACAGGCCGCCGGTGCAGCGGGCGACGGCTTCGCCCTCCTCGCGCACCACCTCGGACTGGCATACCGGGCAACGCGCCGGCATGCGGAATCGATCCTCCTCGGCGCGCGGCCCCGGCGTGGCGACCATCAGCACTTCGGGTATCACATCGCCGGCGCGCCGCACCACCACGGTGTCGCGCCGCCAGACATCCTTGCGCCTGACTTCGTCCTCGTTGTGCAGCGTGGCGTTGGTGACGGTGACCCCGCCGACGAACACCGGCTTGAGTCTGGCCACCGGCGTGATGGCGCCGGTGCGGCCGACCTGTACCTCGATGTCCTCAACCTCGGTGAGTTCCTCCTGGGCGGGAAACTTGTGCGCTACGGCGAAGCGCGGCTCGCGCGTGACAAATCCCAGCTGGCGCTGAAGGCCGTAGTCATTGACCTTGTAGACCACGCCGTCGATGTCGAACGGCAGCGCGTCGCGCAACGCGCCCACCCTGCGATGGAACGCCTCGAGCCCGGCCGCGCCCAGCGCGACCGCCCGATCGGCATTGACCGGAATCCCCATGGCGGCCAGCGCTTCGAGCGTTCCGCTGTGGGTGCCCGGCAAGTCCCAGCCTTCGACATGTCCCAGGCCGTAGGCGAAGAAGGAAAGCGGCCGCTGCGCGCACAGCGCCGGGTCGAGCTGGCGGATGCTGCCGGCGGCCCCGTTGCGCGGGTTGACCAGCGTAGGCTGGCCGCGCTCGCGCTGCCGCGCGTTGTAGGCCTCGAAGTCGCGATGCGACATGTAGGCTTCGCCGCGCACCTCCAGCACCGGCGGCGGAGCAGGCGTGCCCAGGCGCAGCGGAATGGCCCGGATGGTGCGCACGTTCTGGGTGACGTCCTCGCCGGTCTCGCCGTCCCCGCGCGTGGCCGCCTGCACCAGCACGCCTTTCTCGTAGCGCAGGTTGATGGCCAGGCCGTCGAACTTGAGCTCGCAGGCATACTCGACCGGCGCGTCTTGCGCGCCCAGCCCGAGCCCCCTGCGCACCCGTTCGTCGAAGGCGGCGGCGCCGCTCGGCCCGGTGTCGCGTTCGGTGCGGATGCTGAGCATGGGTACCGTGTGCCTGACCGGCGCGAAGCCGTCCAGCGGCTTGCCGCCCACCCGCTGGGTGGGCGAATCGGGCGTGCGCAGGCTCGGGTCGGCCTCCTCGATGGCCTCGAGCTCGCGGTACAGGCGGTCGTACTCGGCATCGGGAATGGTCGGTGCATCCTGCACGTAATAGGCGTGCATGTGCCGTTCGATCACCTGGCGCAACGCCCGTGCGCGCTCCGCCCGCCCCTGAACGGCTTGCGTCATGCGAACAGGCGCAGCGCCAGCGGGCCCCCGGCCGGCATGCCCGCGGCCTCCATACGGCCGTGGATGCCCGCCACACCCTGGCCGATCTTGGCCAGCATGGCGTCGTCGAGCACGCGCTGGTTGTCGTCGACGATGCGCGCGTCGAGCCCCTTGGCCAGGGTACGCGCGCAATGCGCCATCAGGCCGAACGCCGCACTCTCGCGCGGCACGCGCGGCACATCGAGCATCATCGATACGGCCGCGGGCGCGCTCTGGCGAAGGGTCAGCAACTCGAGGCCGTTGTCGTCGCGGCGGCGAAACACGCCGTCGTCCTCGCGCACGAAGCCGTTGGCTTCGGCCAGGCCGCGGAACTTGGTCTCGGCGAAGGTCGATGCCGCCACCAGGCTGATGCCGATCTGCACGTCCACCTCGGCGCAGAAGGCGTCGAGTTCCACCGCATTGGCGAGCGGATTGTGCACGCCGGCCCAGGTCACGGCCGCCCCAGACTCGGACGCCAGCGCCTCGACGGCCTGACGGAACTCCGCAAGATCGGACTCACGCACCGGACCGCCGCGATCGGTGATCTGCAGGCCGATGCGCACCTTTCGGTACTCGCTGCCGGCCACCGGCGCCTCCCAGGCGCGTGCCGCTGTGTTGAACCCGTCACAACCGATGGTGCGCCCGCTTTCGAACCCCGCGGCGAGTGCGGCGACGCGCTCGCCGGACAGCGGCGCGGCGAACTCGATCGCGGCGATATAGTCGATGCGCTCGTCCAGCATGGCCGGCGCAAGCGGCTGTGAGGCTGGCGCAGGCGCGGTGGGCGCCGCGGCCGGCGCAGCCGCGCCTGGTGGCGCTTCCTCTTCAGGCCAGTGCGGTTCGATGCGGTCGGCCGCCTGCATGGCGCCCACGGCCTCGATGGCGCCCGGCTCGACGCCCTGGGCACGTTTGGCGAGGAGGACGTCCTCGTGGCCGGAGACGAAACCGCGCCCCGCCTTGCGGTGCTTGATTTCCTGCCACTTGTTGAATCCGAACACCCCGACAACCACCGCCACGCCCAGCGCCAGCAGTCCCATCTGCAATTCGCTCAACGCCCCTCCCATTGACCATGCCGGCCCGGCATGATGTCACGCCCCACCGGCCGGTTGTATTTCATCGGCCCTAGGCCGCCAACGGTTCGCGCAACCGCACGGCCTCGTCCATGTCGACGGCCACGATGCGCGATACGCCCAGTTCCTGCTGCGTCACCCCCACCAGCTGGTGCGCCATCTCCATGGTGATCTTGTTGTGGCTGATGAACACGAACTGGGTGTCGGCCGACATTTTCTTGACCAGCTGGCAGAAGCGCTCGGTGTTCGGGTCGTCGAGCGGCGCGTCGACCTCGTCGAGCAGGCAGAACGGCGCCGGGTTCAGGCGGAACAGCGCGAACACCAGCGAGGTGGCGGTGAGCGCCTTTTCGCCGCCCGACAGCAGGTGGATCGACGCGTTCTTCTTGCCGGGCGGCTGGGCGATCACCTGCACCCCGGCATCGAGAATCTCGTCGCCGGTCATCACCAGCCGGGCTTCGCCGCCGCCGAACAGAGCCGGGAACAGC
>CANGUJ010000161.1 GCA_947456845.1 Burkholderiales bacterium
ACCGCGTCGTCGCGTCCGGCCCCCTCGAGGGTGGCGAGGAGTTCATCCATCAGGCCGCGGTCGAGCGCGTTGACCGGCGGGTTGTCGAGCAGGATTTCGGCGACGTTGTCGCGCACTTCGTAGCGGATGGCGCTCATGGGGGCGGGCTTTCGGTACAGGGGCGGGAACGGGCACGGGGACAGGCAAGGGCGCCTGGCGGCGCATTCTACAAAGCCGGCGCGCGGGGGCGATCCGAGTAGCCACGCGCCAGGGCAGGCCCTAATATGGGCGACTGCCCCCAGCAAAGCCCGCCGTGCCCGATTCCAGACCCCTGCGTTCGCATGCCGCCATCCTGATCGGCGCCTCGGTATTGCTCACCATGGCGATGGGCCTGCGGCAAAGCCTCGGCCTGTTCGTCCAGCCGGCGGTGCGGGACCTGTCGATGGCGGTGGCCGATTTCACCATGGCCATCGCCGTGCAGAACCTGGTGTGGGGCTTCGCCCAGCCGCTCGCCGGCGCCTGGGCGGTGCGCTACGGCTTTCGCGCGGTGATGACCGCGGGCGGCGCGCTCTACGTGCTGGGCTTGCTGTCGCTGGGCACCGCCAGCGGATACTTCGGCGTGATGCTGGGCGCGGGCGTGCTGATCGGCCTGGCGCTTTCCTGCGTCGGCTCGGGCATGGCGATGGCCGTGGCCTCGCGCCCGGTATCGGCGGCCAGGCGCAGCGCGGTGCTGGGCATCGTCTCGGCGGCAGGTTCGCTCGGGCCGATGATCGCCGCGCCGATCGGCCAGGCGCTGAGCGCCGGCTACGGCTGGCGCGTCGGCGTCTACGGCTTCGTGGCCCTGGCGCTGCTGATCATTCCCGCGGCCTGGATCGCCGGCCGGGTGGACAAGGTGGCGATTCCGCCTGCCGGCGCGCACAGCGCGGATGCGTCCAGCGGCAGGCAGGTCGCGCTGTCCGCCTTCAGGCATGCGCCCTTCATGATCATGGCCATCGCCTATTTCGTCTGCGGCCTGCAACTGGTGTTCCTCACCACCCACCTGCCCTCCTACCTGGCCCTGTGCGGCATGGACCCGATGCTCTCGGCCAAGGCGCTGGCCACCATCGGCGCGTTCAACGTGCTGGGCAGCCTGTTCTTCGGCTGGGCCGGCGGGCGCTGGAGCAAGCCGGTGCTGCTGGGGTTGATCTACCTGATCCGTTCCATCGCCCTGGGCTGGTATTTCTCCGCCGTGCCCACGCCCGAATCCACGCTGCTGTTCGCCGCCATCATGGGCTTCTTGTGGCTCGGCGTGGCGCCGCTGATTTCCGGCGCGGTGGCCGAGATGTTCGGGCTCAAGTGGCAGGCGATGGTCGGCGGCATCGCCTTCATGAGCCACCAGCTCGGCAGCGCCCTCGGGGCCTTCGGCGGCGGCCTGCTGTTCGACCTGTCCGGCTCGTACGCCATGGCGGTGCAGTTCGGCGTGGGCATGGGGCTCGCCGCCGGCGCGGTGCAGCTGATCGCCGGGCTGCCGGGCTGGCCGGGCACGCGGCGCGCCGCGCGCTGATCCCGCCGCCGCGCGCCTACTCCGGCCGGATGCCGGCCGCCTTGACGATCGCGGCCCAGGCCTGCGCTTCGCTGCGCATCATGGCGCGCATCTGGTCGGGCCCAACCACATAAGGCTTCATGCCCACCTTCTCGATGCGCTCGACGTAGTCGCGCTCTTTGGCGATGGCGGCGATTTCCCGGTGCAGCCGGTCGACGATTTCGCGCGGCGTGCCGCCGGGCGCGATCACGCCGAACCAGTTGGTCGCGGCGAGCTTCGGGTAGCCGAGCTCGCGCGAAGTCGGCACCTCGGGAATGAAGCTCGAGCGTTCGGCGCCCATCACGGCCAGCGCGCGCAGCTTGCCGGCGCGCACCTGCGCCAGCGTACCCGGCAATGCGCCGAAGAACATCTGGGTCTCGCCAGCGACGATGCTCTGGGTCGCCGGCGTGTTGCCCTTGTAGGGGATGTGGGTCATCTGCTCGAGACCGAGTTCACGCTTGAACAGTTCGCCCACCATGTGCCCGGGCGAGCCGTTGCCGCCCGAGGCAAAGGCCAGGGGCTTGTTCCTGGCCAGCGCGACCAGTTCGGCCAGGGTCGCAGCCGGCACCGACGGATGCACCACCAGCGCGACCTCGCCCCAGGCGAAGGTGCATACCGGAGCGATGTCGCGCTCGATGTCGTAGGGCATCTTCGGGTAGAGCACCGGATTGACCGTGATGTTGAAGTCGACCACCCAGGCCAGCGTGTGGCCGTCGGGCTGCGACTTGGCGAGCGCGTCGACGCCGAGATTGCCGCCCGCGCCCGGCCGGTTTTCCATCACGAACGGCTGGCCCAGGCGCTGCGACAGCTTCTCGCCGACCAGGCGCCCGAGGATGTCGGACGGCCCGCCGGCCGGGAACGGGTTGATGCCCCGGATCGGCCGCGACGGCCAGCCGGATTGGGCCGTGGCGGGCAGCGCGAAGGCCAGCGGCGCGATGGCCAGCGAAAGGGCGGCACGACGATCCATGGAAGGCTCCGGCATTGTGATGAGGCGAGATGCGGATGTTACATTGCGCGCATGGTTGCGCAGTGTGCCGATGACCTCGTGGTCCTGCGACCGGAGGGCATGTACTGCCCGCCGGGCGACTTTTTCATCGACCCGTGGCGGCCGGTCGAGCGCGCGGTGATCACCCATGCGCACAGCGACCACGCGCGCAGCGGCCACCGCCGTTACCTCGCCGCGGCGCCCGCCGCGCTGGTGCTCAAGGCGCGCCTGGGCGGCATCTCGCTCGACACCCTGGCCTACGGCGAACCCGTCACGATCAACGGCGTGACCGTATCGCTGCATCCGGCCGGCCATGTGCTCGGTTCCGCGCAGGTACGCATCGCGCATGGCGGGCAGGTCTGGGTCGCCTCGGGGGACTACAAGGCCGGCCCGGGTTTCGCCGCCGAGGATGCCACCTGCGAAGCCTTCGAACCGCTGCGCTGCGACACCTTCATCAGCGAATCCACCTTCGGCCTGCCGGTTTACCGGTGGAAGCCGCAGTCCGCGATCGCCGCCGACATCAATGCCTGGTGGGCGGCCAACGCCGCCGCCGGCCGCGCCAGCGTGCTCATGGCCTATTCGTTCGGCAAGGCGCAGCGCATCCTTGCCATGGTCGATGCGGGTATCGGGCCGATCGTCTGCCACGGCGCGACCGAAAACCTCAATGCCGCCTACCGCGCCAGCGGCGTGGCCCTGCCGGCGACCCGCATGGTCAGCGACGGCCTCGACCGCGCGGACCTCAGGCGCGCCCTGGTCCTGGCGCCGCCGTCGGTGCAGGGCAGCACCTGGCTGAAGCGTTTCGGCGACTACGCCGACGCCTTCGCCTCGGGATGGATGCAGTTGCGCGGCGCGCGCCGGCGCAACGCGGTCGACCGCGGCTTCGTGCTCTCCGACCATGCCGACTGGCCCGGGCTGATGCGCGCGATCGCCGCCACCGACGCCGCGCGCGTGATCGTGACCCACGGCCAGGTGCCGGTGATGGTGCGCTGGCTGCAGGCGCAGGGGCTGGAAGCCCAGGCCTTCGAGACGGAATTCGCCGGCGAGACCGGGGCCGAGGCGCCCGACACGGCCGAGCCTGCCAAACCCGCCGCGGCCGATGCCGCCCCCATCGACGAAACCGGCGTTTCGCCTGCATAATCGATCGCAGCCATGGACCGCATCATCCAGCAGCGCTTCATCCAGGACGTCGTGCCGCGGCTGACCCGGCGCTGGACCGACGGCGTGTGGGTGGCCTGCGTGTTCCGCGCCGTGGCCGCGAGCGACACCCTGCACGCGCACTTCATCGCCGCCGCCTGGGAACCGCCGCCGCCGGACGAGCCGCCCATCATCGCCCGCCTGCCGGACGCCACCTATCTCGCGCCCAACGAGGGCGAGCGCGCCTTGCTGGGCCTGGTCGAAACGCTGCCGTCGGCCACCCGGCTGTGCCTGGCCGGACCCAGGCATATCGACCCCGCGCTGGTGGCCCAGGTGGTGCTCTCGGCCGACCGCAACCTCACGCCGGCGCTGCGGGAGGCGCTGGCGGCGTTCGTCGGCGCCGAGCAGGCCCGCAACGAGCATGCGATCCGCGAAACCTACACCGACCGCGACGAGGCCTTCGAGGCATTCAAGAAAAAACTGCTCGGCACCTCGTCCGGCGGCCTTCCCGGCGGCGCATGAGGCGCTTCGCCCGGCTCTACGCCGAACTCGACGCGCAGACCGCCACCAATGCCAAGGTCGCCGCGCTCAGGCGCTACTTCGCCGAAGCCCCACCCGCCGACGCCGCATGGGCGGTGTATTTCCTGGCCGGCGGCAAGCCGCGCCAGAGCGTGCCGACCCGCCTGCTGCGCGCGGCCGCGCAGCGCCGCGCCGGCCTGCCCGACTGGCTGTTCGAGGAGAGCTACCAGGCGGTGGGCGACCTGGCCGAAACCATCGCCCATGTGCTGCCGCAAGGCGCGGCGGACGATGACACCGGGCTGGCGGCCTGGATCGAGACCCGCCTTGCCCCGCTGCGCGGCCTGGCGGACGCCGAGATCGAGGCGCGGCTGATCAGCTACTGGGACATGCTGGACTGGCAGGGCCGGTTTCTGCTCACCAAACTGATCGGTGGCGGGTTCCGCGTCGGCGTCTCCAGGCTACTGGTGCTGCGCGCCCTGGCGGAGCAGGCCGGACTCGACCCTAAGCTGGTGGCGCTGCGCGCCATGGGCTATACCGATGCGCGCACGCCGCCCACGGCGCAGCGCTTCGCGCGACTGATCGCGCCCGGCGACGGCGCCGGCATCGACGCCGGGGCGCCCTATCCGTTTTTTCTGGCCCATCCGCTGGCCGACCCCGGGACTCTGGGCGACACCGCGCAGTGGCTGGTGGAATGGAAATACGACGGCATCCGCGCACAGGTGGTGCGCCGCGCCGGCCAGACCTGGATCTGGTCGCGCGGCGAGGAACTGGTGACCGAACGCTTTCCCGAGATCGTCGCAGCCGTGCGGGGCCTGCCCGACGGCAGCGTGCTCGACGGCGAGATTCTGGTCTGGAAGGAAGGCGACCGCCCGGCGCCCTTCGCCCTGCTGCAGCAGCGCATCGGCCGCAAGACGCTGGGCAGGAAGATCCTGGCCGACGCGCCGGTGGTCTTCATGGCCTATGACCTGCTGGAAAACGAGGGGCGCGACATCCGCGCCGAAGCGCAGCATGCGCGCCGCGCGCGACTCGAAACCCTGGTCGCCGCCCATCCGGCCGGCGGCCTGCGCCTTTCCCCCCTGGTCGAGGCGGACAACTGGGCCGCCTGCGCGGCGCTGCGGGCCGACTCGCGCCGCCGCGGCGTGGAAGGCCTGATGCTCAAGGAGGCGACGTCCGCCTACGGCACCGGCCGCACCCGTGACACCGGCACCTGGTGGAAATGGAAGATCGATCCGCTCTCGGTCGATTGCGTGCTGATCTACGCCCAGGCCGGCCACGGGCGCCGCGCCAGCCTGTACACCGACTACACCTTCGCGGTGTGGACCGGCAGCGGCGCCGACCGCACCCTGGTGCCCTTCGCCAAGGCCTATTCGGGCCTCACCGACGAGGAATTCCGCAAGGTCGATGCGGTGATCCGCAAGACCACCATCGAGAAGTTCGGCCCGGTGCGCAGCGTTCTGCCCTCGCTGGTGTTCGAGCTGGGCTTCGAAGGCATCCAGCAGAGCCCGCGCCACAAGAGCGGCATCGCGGTGCGCTTTCCGCGCATGTTGCGGCTGAGGACGGACAAGAAGGTCGAGGAGGCCGATACGCTCGAGCGCCTGCGGACCCTGCTTGCCGTCAGCAATACGACTTGACGGAAATGACGAGTGTAGAATGTGTATCAAACCACTCATTCATACACATCATGCGCACCAACGTAGAAATTGACGACAAGCTCATGCGGGACGCGATCCGCTACACCGGCGCCAAGACCAAGCGCGAAGCCGTGGAACTCGGGCTGCGCAATCTGGTTCAACTGGGCAAGCAGGTCGAAGCGCGAAAGTTGCGCGGCAAGTTGCGGTGGGAGGGCGATCTCGATTCGATGAGGACTGACCGTTGATCCTGGTCGACTCCAGCGTCTGGATCGATTTCTTCCGCGGAAATACGACCGCAGAGGTCGATCTGCTCGACAATCTGCTGGGTCGCGAAAGGATCGCAGTTGGCGATCTCATCATGGTGGAAGTCCTGCAGGGCTTTCGGGCAACACGGGACTTCAATCAGGCCCGCAAGACCCTGGCCGCATTTGATTTGGTCGAACTTGGCGGATTCGACATTGCGATGAAAGCGGCGAAGAATTTTCGCGCGTTGCAAACCCTTGGTTACACCGTGCGCAAGACCATCGACACGATCATCGCAACCCGCTGTATCGAGTCCGGATATGTCCTGCTGCACTCGGATCGTGATTTCGACCCGTTCGCGAAGCATCTTGGATTGCAGGTTGCGCCTGAAAAAGCTTGACTAGCCGATGAAACGGACCTGAGTCGGTTTGCTTTTCGGATCGAGAGAAAAGTGATCCGGATACTTGCCAAATAGCTTTATCGACGAAGCGTTCTTTCCCAGCATCTGCTTTTCACGAAGTTGCTTCGCGACACTATTTATCGTTTGCCAATCACGCTCCTTAAGCTGCGGGATTGCCTTTAGAACGTCCTCGACTGTAACTTCCTGCAAAGTTGTTGCGGAAGATTTCTTGGTTGCCTTCTTCGCAAACGCTTTCGTCGAACCATCGGAAGCAGCAGCGGATTTCGCGGGCTTAACCGCTGCATTTACCGCTTTACTCGCTATTGCAGAGCTTGGTGCAGACTCCATTTCGACCGCTTTGCCAGCTTCTGAGACGCTGTATTCAGTCGGCAAATCGCTTCCCGCAGCTTGGCCCATTAAGAAAATCGCGTCATAAGAGGTCCTTGCCTCAGGGGCCATCTTGCCTGGCTCAGCCATACAGACAACATGAACACCCCGCTCCCTGAGCCTTACAACCAAAGGCAGAAAATCCACATCGCCTGAGCCTATCGCAATGACCGCAGGGGAAGGGGTCTGATAAGAAATGGCAATAGCATCCACCGCAAGGGCAACATCCGTTGTGTTCTTGGAAAGCGACAAATTGACAAAGGGGCGAATGGATTTTTTGCGGCAAACTTCCGCCAGACCCTTTAGCCTATCTGCGCTTCCATAGGCACGCTTTATCGAAACAGGCCCATAGGATGTTTCGAGGATATCCAGGGCCTCTTCGATCGATTTCGAACCGCATAAATTGTCTGCGTCGATAAAGAAAGCGATCATCTTTCCGGCCCTATCAGAGTACTCAAACGCCCCAAATTATTGCTTCGCGACAACGCTCTGTGCGATTGTCGAATCCAACACCACCATGCGTGAAACGTTTCACCCCGGCTGCAATCCAGCATACCCCTCGATGATGATCAGGTCGATCTCCGCCGCCTGCATGCGAAGTTCGAGTGCCGCTTGGTAGGCGCGTGACTGGTAGCAATCCAGCGCCGCCTGGTAGGACGGGAACTCGATCACCACGTTGCGCGTGCGGCTCTCGCCTTCCGGTGTTTCGTAGCGCCCGGAGCGCACCAGGAAGCGGGCGCCGAAGTCCTTGAACGGCTTGGCGTTGGCGGCGATGTAGGCCTTGTATTGTTCGGGGTCGGTCACCTCGTAACGGGCGATCCAGTAACCTTTGGGCATACGATTCTCCTGTGGCATCCGGCCGACGCGCTGGGCAAACCCGCAATCTACCCTCCTTCATGTCCTCCCGAAAAGCGCCCGTGCGTTCGCCCGAATCGGCCTTGCGCATCCACGGCATCGATTTCACCAGCACGCCTTCGCGCACCAAGCGCATCGTCATCGCCAGCGCGAGCCTGGTCGCCGACGCGCTGGTGGTGGACGAACTCGAATCCATCGATGCATGGCCAGCCTTCGAGGTGTGGCTGCAGCGTCCGGGCCCATGGGTCGGCGGCTTCGATTTTCCGTTCAGCCTGCCGCGCGCACTGGCGGAGGCCCTCGGCTGGCCGCTCGAATGGCGCGCGCTGATGGCGCACTACGCCGCACTGACGCGCGCGCAGATCCGCGACACCTTCAAGGCCTTTTGCGATGCACGCCCGGCAGGCGCGAAGTTCGCGCATCGCGCCTGCGACCTGCCCGCCGGGTCCAGCCCGTCGATGAAATGGGTCAACCCGCCGGTCGCATGGATGCTGCACGCCGGCACGCCGC
>CANGUJ010000162.1 GCA_947456845.1 Burkholderiales bacterium
GGGCACAGAAATCAGCATCGGCACCGGCTCCTTCAAGCGCCAGGGGCGCGCATGCGGCCACAGGTGCAGATATGCCATCTTGTCGCGGCTGCTGAGGGTCAGCGGCATGTCGCCGGTGCCGTCAGCGTAGAGCCGCATATCGGCCGAAGCGATGCAACGGAACGGGATGTTCATGGTCAGCGAAAGCGCGACGCCGACGCGCATGATGACGCGCTTATCGGTGATGGCATAGCAGGTGGTGCGCGCCATCATCCAGGCGAGGATGCCGAACAGACACAGGGCGATGACGCCCAGCGGCGCCAGGCGCGCCGCCGACAGCGCGGCTTCCGTCCAGCCCGCGCCGTTGGCGGACACCCACACGGCATGCGCGCCGACGACCGCCACGAAGTACGCCGACAGCGCGCGCATGTGGAAGACCCGGCGTGCGATGCCGTTCCAGGTCGGCGCTCCGATCCAGAGAAGGCGCTCGTCAGCCGGCAACGGTGTCGGCAGGTCGAGAGCGCGCGCTATCTCGAACGGATTCACAGGAAAGGCTCCTGGCGGGCGGGTTCGGCATAGAGCGTCCCGGCCGCGTAGTAGCCGGTGATGCGCTCCTCCTCCAGCTTGGTGACCTGATCGTGGCTGGCGATGCCGGGCACGTCCTTGAACTGGCTGGCGAGGATGGACTTCACATGCACCTTGCCGCCCGCCGAATAGCGACCTGGCTGCGCGGGCGCGAGAAGTGCATCGATGATCGAGAAAGGATGCCGGATGGCGATGCGCGCGAAGTTCATCGGCAGGAGCACGGTGCGGCCGCCAGACTGCGCCGGCAGCGCGACCTCTAAGTAGCGTATCTGCGGCTCGGCGCGGTCAACCCAGCACTCGGTCACGGTGCCGGCGACCTTGCCGTCCGCGCCCACCACCTCCATGCCGCGCGGATCGGCATCCTGTGCCGCCACCGAGAAGCTCGGCTCGGCCCGTAGCGGAACGATCATCGGCTCGCCGTTGAGCATCCTCTCAGGGGCATCCTCGCGCAGCGCATACGCGCCCGGCCCGACACCGGCGAGCATCGGATCGCCGGTGGGTTCAATCGGCGCACCGGGCCAGCCGTCGACGGCCGTGGCTTTCAATTCCGGCTCGTTGACCGGCAAGGGAACACTGATGGTGCGCCCGTCATGCAAGAGGAATTTCTTCGCCTCCGGCGGTGGGAAGAGCTCGTTGCCGATCTTGCCCTCGACCTCGGTGACCAGCGGATACCCTTCACGCATGCTTTCGCGCTGCAGATAGACCACCAGCCCAGCAAAGAAGATCCAGAAGCCGTAGAGCGCGAGCTGGGCCACGTCGATATATTCGGTGATTGCGCCTGTTGCCATGAAATTACTCCTCGATGAAGATTGATGCGTGCAACTCTCAGCCCGGCATTTCCGCCAGACCGAGCTTGGCTGCGCCCGCGTCCGTTGTTTTACCGTGCTGGCGTACCAGGGGGCCGATGGCCAGAAGGGTGGCGAACAGCAGAAGGATTTCCACGTGGTATACGACGCTATAGGCGGTAGCGGGTTCGCTCAAGGCCTCGCCTAAGGCGCCACTCGCTGACCAGCCGGAAAACAGGTCGCGCATCGCCCCTCCGATGGCGATGGCCACGCCGGACGCCGTTGCCTGGACGGCGCCCCAGGCGCCCAATGCCAGACCGTTCCGGTCGCGCATTTCAAGGCTCATGGCGGCGGTGAGCGTACCTACCGAGAAAAGGCCGCCGCCGAAACCGATCAATCCGGAGCCCACGCGGAAAAGCAGCGCGGAATCGAGCGGCGCGGCGAAGATGACCGCGGCGAACGCGAAAATTCCGGTCAGGGCGCCGAATGCCGCCAGCCGGTTGGGTTCGCCGCCGAGGCGCAGGTTGCGCGAAGCGTAGGCGAAGGCCAGCAGCGCGCCGCCGGCCGAGAGCGCGGTCAGCGAGGTGGTTGCGCCGACGGACAGTTTAAGGATCTCGCCGCCGTAGGGTTCGAGCAGGATGTCCTGCATGCTGAAACCGGCGCTCCCGAGCCCGACGGCCGTCAACAGGCGACGCGACCGGCCGCCATTGATGAAGGCGTGCCAGGATTCGCGAAAGCTCGGTCGCGGCTTGTCCGGCGCCGTCGCGGCGGGGTTTCGCACCTCCTGCTTCCACAGCGCGACGACGTTGAGCAGCATGGTTACCACAGCGGCGCCCTGGATCACCCGGATCAGGCGCACCTCGCCGAACTCCGAGAGCAGATAGCCGAAAACCAGCGAACTGGCCACCATACCCAGCAGGAGCATGACGTAGAGCAGCGCAACCACCCGCGGGCGCGCCTCGGGCGGTGCGAGGTCGCCAGCCAGCGCGAGTCCAGCGGTCTGGGTGGTGTGCAATCCCGCGCCTACCAGCAGGAAGGCAATGCCGGCGCTGGCCTGCGCGACCCACATCGGCGCATTGCCCTGACCGGACAGCAATACCAGCGCGAAGGGCATGATGGCAAAGCCGCCGAACTGCAGCATCGACCCCCACCAGATGTATGGAACGCGCTTCCAGCCCAGGACAGACTTGTGGGTGTCCGACTTGAAACCAAGCAGCGCACGAAACGGCGCGAATACCAGCGGCAGCGACACCATCAGCGACACCAGCCACGCCGGCACGAACAACTCTACGATCATCACCCGGTTGAGCGTACCGTTGAGTAGCGCAAGCGCCATGCCGACGGCGACCTGGAACATCGCCAGCCGCATGAGGCGGCCCAGCGGCAGTTCCTTGGTCGCCGCGTCGGCGAAGGGCAGAAAGCGGGGGTCAAGCCCGCGCCAGTTCTGGATCAATCGCCGCTGAACGTTAGCGAAGCTCACGACCGCACCATTTCCACGGCCTGGGAGGTATAGAAGCCGCTGGCGATGCGCTGCGTGCGGCCCTGCCGCCATTGCCTGAGCGCGGGCTCCCCGGCGATGCCGGCCAAAAGCCTCGCCTGGCTGACCGGCTGTATCGACGGCGCCCGGTCGCCGCGCGGAAACAGGCGCCCGACCGCATGCATCGTCGCCAACAGCGGGGTACTCGGCGCGAAGGTAAACAGCATGGTGCCACGGGTACGCTGGGACAGGGCGCTGAGTACGCGCAGGATGTCGGGCGTATCGTAGTGGATCAGGGAATCCATGCCGACGACGTGATCGAATTCGCCCAGCGCCGGATCGAGCATGTCGCCGGACCGAAAATCGATCGATCCCGCGCCGAGATCGCGCGGAGCGCGTTCGCGCGCTAGGTCGACCAGCGTCGGCGAGAGGTCGATCGCCACCACCGCGGCGCCGCGGCGCGCCGCCTCCACCGCCAGCGCCCCGGTGCCGCAACCCGCGTCGAGCAGGCGCGATCCGGTCAGGTCTTGTGGCAGCCATGACAGCAGCGTCCCGCGCATGCGGTCGCGCCCGGCGCGGACTGTCGCCCGGATGCGCCCGACGGGCGCATCCGAGGTCAGCCGTTTCCAGGCGTCCACCGCGGTATGGTCGAAATAGGTTTCGATCTCTCCGCGCCGCTCGATATAGGTGGTGTTCATGTTGGCTTACCCCGCTTTCAATCGAATCCCAGCAGGTCGAAGATGTCACGATCGCGCATCGGTTCGGCCACCAGCGGATCGGTACCTACCCACAGGGCCGCGGCCAGCCGCAGGTATTCCGCCTGCACCGCGTCGACTTCCGGCGAGCTTTCCATCTCGAACAGGGTCGACTTCTTCAGACGGCTTTTGCGAAACACATCCAGGTTGGCGAACTGCGCCATCGTCTTCAGGCCGACGCGTTCGTTGAATCGGTCGATCTGGTCGGTCGCGTCGCTGCGGTTGGCGATCACGCCCCCCAAGCGCACCTTGTAGTTTTTCGACTTGGCCTGGATCGCCGCGACGATGCGATTCATCGCGAAGATCGAGTCGAAATCGTTGGCCGTCACCACCAGCGCGCGATCGGCATGCTGCAGCGGCGCGGCGAAGCCGCCGCACACCACATCGCCAAGGACGTCGAAGATCACCACATCGGTGTCCTCGAGAAGATGGTGCTCCTTGAGAAGCTTGACCGTCTGCCCGACCACATAACCGCCGCAGCCTGTGCCGGCCGGCGGCCCGCCCGCCTCCACGCACATCACGCCGTTGTAGCCCTCGTAGACGAAGTCCTCGACGCGCAGTTCCTCGGGATGGAAATCCACCGATTCAAGGACATCAATCACCGTGGGCACCAGCCGCTTGGTGAGCGTGAAGGTGGAATCGTGCTTGGGGTCGCAGCCGATCTGTAGCACCCGCTTGCCGAGCTTGGAAAACGCCGCGGACAAGTTTGAGGAGGTAGTGCTCTTGCCGATGCCACCCTTACCGTAGACCGCGAATACACGGGCGTTGCCGATGCCGACCGCAGGATCGAGCTGCACCTGCACGCTTCCCTCGCCGTCGGGCCGCCCGCGCGATCCCTTCAGGGAAGACGCGGAAATGGTAGTGGTCATCATGCGGTTGCTCCTTCATAGACGCCTTCAAGGCGGTCTTCCAGTTCTTCGCCAGCCCGGCGCAGGGCTTCGAGCGTCTCGGCATCAGGCTGCCAATAGTTGCGCTCGAAGGCTTCGATGAGGCGGTTGGCCACCCGCGCGGACGCCGTCGGGTTGAGCCTGGACAAGCGCTCGCGCATGGCCGGATCCAGGACGAAGGTGTCGGTGAGCTGCTTGTAGACCCAGGGCTGCACCTGGCCGGTGGTGGCCGACCAGCCCATCGTGTTTGTGAGGTGGGTTTCGATCTGGCGCACGCCTTCGTAGCCGTGCTTGAGCATGCCTTCGTACCATTTCGGATTGAGCATGCGGGTGCGGGTTTCCAGGGACACCTGCTCCGTAAGGGTGCGAACCGCGCCCTCGCCGGTGGTCTGGTCGCCGATGTACACCGGCGGCGCGGCGCCACCCCTGGCACGCTTGACCGCGCCGGTGATGCCGCCGAGGGTATCGAAGTAGGTATCGACGGTGGTGACGCCCAGTTCCACGGAATCCAGGTTCTGGTAAGTAAGCTGCACATCGGCCAGCACACTCTGCAACAGCGCGCCCTGCTGCGACGGGCGCCCGCTGCGCCCGTAGGCGAACCCCTTGCGCCTTGAATAGGTCTCCGCGAGCTCGCACTCGTCTTCCCAGCGGCTGCTCTCGATCATGCTGTTGACGTGGGAGCCGTAGGCGCCGTCGGCATTGCCATACACCCGCAAGGCGGCGATCTCCAGCGTACAGCCATGCTCGCGCTGGTAGGCCAGCGCATGCTTGCGCACGAAATTGCGCTCCTCCGGCTCGTCGGCGGCTGCGGCGAGATAAGCGGCCTCGGCCAGGAGCTTGATCTGCAGCGGCAGCAGATCACGGAAAATCCCCGACAGGGTGACCATCACGTCGATGCGCGGCCGGCCCAGCTCCGAAAGCGGGATCAGCGTCGCGCCGGCGATACGGCCATAGCTGTCGAAGCGCGGCAGGGCGCCGATGAGCGACAGGGCCTGAGCGATGGGCGCGCCCTCGGTCTTCAGGTTGTCAGTCCCCCACAGCACCATGGCGATGGATTCCGGCAGCGGGTGGCCGTCGGCCAGATAGCGGTCGAGCAGCCGGTTGGCCTGGCGGGCGCCGTCCCTGACCGCGAACGTGCTGGGAATGCGGAACGGATCGAATCCATGCAGGTTCCGACCGGTCGGCAGCACCGCCGGTGTCCGCACGATGTCGCCGCCGGGTGCGGGCCGGATGAAGCGGCCATCGAGCGCGCGCAGCAAGGCCTCGACCTCGGTTTCCTGCGCCAGCAGCCGGTCGGTTTGCGCCAGTTCGCCGAACAGCGCACGGGCGGCATCGTCGCCCGCACGCCCGGCAGCGTCGATCACTTCTTCCACAGGGCGGCCCGCCACCAGCGCCTCGACAGCGCCCCGATCGGGACGTTCGCCGTGGGTGGCCTCGGCCATGGCCAGCAGCATGTCGATGCGCTCTTCCGCGCTCGGTGCCCGTCCCACCACATGCAACCCATGCGGGATCAGGGTGTATTCGAGGGCCAGCATCTCGGCGGCGAGCTTCAGCACTCGAGCGTCGGCGTCACCGGTGGGTGAGGCATCCCAGGGCGGGCTGGCCTCGACGAGGTTGAGTTCGGCCGCCTGTGCCTGCAGCAGTTCGGCCAGTCCGCAGCGTTCCGGCGCGAAGGGCTCGCTGGCCCGCCAGCGCTCGATGCTCGCCTTCAAGTCGAGCAAGCCGCGGTACAGGCCCGACTGCGCCACAGGCGGGGTTAGATAGCTCACCAGGGTGGCACCGGCGCGGCGTTTGGCGATTGCGCCTTCGGAGGGATTGTTGGACGCGTACAGGTAGATGTTCGGCAGGTCGGCAATGAGCCGGTCCGGCCAGCAGTTGCCCGCCATCCCGCTCTGCTTTCCGGGCATGAATTCAAGCGCGCCGTGTGTGCCGAAGTGCAGCACCGCGTGCGCCTGGTAATCCTCGCGCAGGTAGCGATAGAAGGCGGAGAACGCGTGGGTCGGCGCCATGCCCTTCTCGAACATCAGTCGCATCGGGTCGCCCTCATAGCCGAATCCAGGCTGGACCGCGACGAGCACGTTGCCGAACTGGCACCCCAGCACAAAGATCGACTTGCCGTTGCTGAGCTGGCGGCCCGGCGCGGGCCCCCACTGGGCCTCGATCTCATTGAGCCAGCGCTCGCGCCGGACATGATCGTCGGCGGCGATCATTGTGTGCACATTGGCATCCGTGCCGTGCAGGGCCGCATTGCCGTGCAGGAGCGCGTCGCGCAGCGCGTCCACCGATGCCGGCAGCGCCACGGCGTAGCCGCCCGCGTGCATCGCCGTAAGGGTGTTGTAGAGCGATTCGAATACCGAAAGATGCGCGGCCGTGCCGATGTTTCCGGCGTTGGGCGGGAAGTTGAAGAGCACCAGCGCGACCCTGCGCTCGGCGCGCTCGGCGCGCTTCAACTCGACCAGTTTGCCTACCCGGGCGGCCAGCATGGCGGCCCGGTCGGGACAGGTCTGCATGTCGTGTGAGCCGTCGCGGGCGGTGAAGGTGCAGCGGCGCTCGCAGCCGACGCAGGTGCTGCCGGCCGGCCCGGCACGACCGCCGAATACGGTAGGCCCGGTAGCGCCGTCGAGTTCGGGGATGGCCACCATGATGGTGCTCTCGACCGGCAGCAGGCCGCGTTCCGATTCGCCCCACTGGTCGAGCGTCTGGAACTCCACCGGATGGGCCGCAAGATACGGAACATCCAGTTGCGCCAGCACGTCCTCGGCCGCCTTGGCGTCGTTGTAGGCGGGGCCGCCCACCAGCGAAAAACCGGTCAGGGACACCACCGCGTCGACCGCGGTGCGGCCATCCTTCACGAAAAACCGGTCAATCGCCGGGCGCGCGTCGAGTCCGGCGGCGAAAGCGGGCACGACGCGCAGTCCGCGCGCCTCCATGGCCGCGATTACCCCGTCGTAATGCGCGGCATTGCCGGCCAGCAGGTAGGAGCGCAGCAACAGCAGGCCGACGGTGCCGCGCCCATCCGGCGCCGCGGCCGGCAGGCTCGCGGCCTCGGCAGCGAGCCGCGCCTTCATGCGTGGGTGATACACGCCCACTTCAGGGTACTCCACCGGCGGCGCCACCTTCACCAGACCGCGCAGCACCCGCCGCGGGCCGGTGGCGTAGCGGTCGACCAGAAAGCGCACCATGTTGTAAACATTCTCGTCGGAGCCGCCTAGCCAGTACTGCATGGTCAGGAAGTAGGCGCGCACATCCTGGGCGGTGCCGGGAATGAAGCGCAGCATCTGCGGGAGGCGGCGCAACATCTTCATCTGCGCCGCGCCGCCCGATGCGGCCTTCTCCTTGTTGCCGCGCAGGCGCTTGAGCAGGGCCAGCGGGCCGCTGGCTGGCTTTTCCATGTCGAACTTGCCGAGCCTGGTCAGGCGCGCGACCTCGGTGGCCGACATGATGCAAGCCATCGCGTCGCAGGCCTCGCGCCGCGCCGCGAGAGCTGGCAGGACGGGAAGGAAGTGATCCTCCATGAACATCATGGAGGCGATGATGATGTCGCCCCGGGCGATATCCTCGAGGCAGCGCGCCAGAGCGCGACTGTCGGCGGACCACTCGGCGGCGGCGTGCATCGTGAGCTCCAGGCCCGGAAGTTCGCGTGCCAGCCGCGCGCGCGCGCGCCCC
>CANGUJ010000163.1 GCA_947456845.1 Burkholderiales bacterium
CTGATGTGCGGCACGCGGACATGAACCACGCGCACGACCAGATTCCATTGCCGAGGCCGATCCTGGTCGGCGTCGGGCTGTTGCTGGCGCTGACCCTGCTTGCCGCTGGCTGGAGCAAGTCGAGCGGGGTCGGTGCGACCCGCCTCGCGGATTCGCCGCCGGTCGAAGTGCGCCATCTGCACTTCGCCGATGCGGAGGATGGCAGCCTGGTGGTGCGCGACGCGAATAGCGATCGTGTCATCGACACCATTGCGCCCGGCGAAGGCAATTTCGTGCGCGGCACCATGCGTGGCCTGGCGCGCGAGCGCAAGCGCAGCGGCGTCGGCGCGGCGCCGCCTTTCATCCTGATGAGCCGCGCTGACGGGCGTCTCACCCTGGAAGACCCGCAGACCGGACGGCGTGTCGACCTTGAGGCCTTTGGCCAGGCCAATGCAGGCATTTTCGCGCGCTATGTCGCGCTGGCGCGCGCCCCGCGCTGAGTCCGGACAACACACCCGAAGCGCCACTCGATTTCATCAGGAGACAGGAATGGATTACGCAGCCCCGATCGCGACCCCCGCCGACGCCACCGAGAAGGCCCGTGCGGACTCCCTGCTAAGTCCGCGCTTCTACACAACCGACTACAAGGCGATGGACCGTATTGATGTCTCGGCCGTGCGCGCCGAGTGGGATGCCATGATCGCCGAGTACGAGGGGGACAACAATCACGACCATTTCCAGCGCCCGCCCGAGTTCGCGGCCGAGGTCCGCGAACTGCCGCCGGCACTGCGGCAGGAGTTCCTCGATTTCCTGATCAGTTCGGTGACCTCGGAGTTTTCCGGTTGCGTCCTCTATAACGAGATCCGCAAGAACGTGGACAACCCGGACATCAAGCGCCTGATGACCTACCTGACGCGCGACGAATCCCGCCACGCGGGCTTCATCAACCAGACGCTCAAGGACTTCGGCTTGGGCGTGGACTTGAACGGGCTCAAGAAGACCAAGGCCTACACCTACTTCAAGCCCAAGTACATCTTCTACGCCGTCTACCTGTCCGAGAAGATCGGCTATGCACGCTACATCACGATCTTCCGCCAACTCGAGCGGCATCCGGAGTTGCGTTTCCACCCGATCTTCCGCTGGTTCGAACGCTGGTGCAACGACGAGTTCCGCCACGGCGAGTCCTTCGCGCTGATCATGCGCGCCAATCCGCATCTCCTGCGCGGCCTGAACAAGCTGTGGATCCGGTTCTTCCTGCTGGCGGTCTATTCGACGATGTACGTGCGCGACCACTCGCGTCCCATCATGCACCGCGCGATGGGCATGGAGCCGACCGAGTATGACCACACGGTGTTCCGCATCACCTCGGAAATATCGCGCCAGGTGTTTCCGCTCACGCTCGACACCGATTGTGCGGAATTCCGCGCCGGCCTCGACCGGTTGTGCGACATCGCCGACCGGGCTGCCGCCGCGAAGAAGCGGGGCGGCATCATCGGAGCGGCCAGGCGCGGCTATCTCGCGGTGGCGGCGGGCGCCACGTTCGCGCGGCTGTTCTTCATACCGGTGAAGCAGAACGAATTGCCCAAGCAGGTCCGCATGGCGCCGGCGTGGTAGGGCCTGGCGCCGAGCCGCGGGAGGCCTGATGTCGCAATATCTGCTGCCTGCCCTGTTCGCGATTTTCGTTTGGTGGTTTTCCACCGGCGCGATCCTCTATCTCGACGGCCTGCCGCGCCGCACGTTCCAGTTGAGCATGGCGGTCGCAAGCGGTTTGGCGCTGGCCGGCCTGTACGGCCTGCATGTCTCTTCAGCGAGCACCAGCGTTGCCGCAGCCTACTGTGCGTTCAGTTGTGGCGTGCTGGTGTGGGCCTGGCACGAGGTGAGTTTCCTGCTGGGGTTCGTGACCGGCCCGCGCGTGACGCCGTCGCCGGCCGGATGCTCCGCCTGGACGCATTTCGCGTGCGCGATTCAGACAATCCTGTATCACGAGATCGCGCTGGCCGGCATGGCGGTCGCGGTCGTTCTGGTGACTTGGAATGCACCAAACCAGGTCGGAACGTGGACCTTCTTGATCCTGTGGTGCATGCGGCAGAGCGCCAAGCTCAATCTCTTCCTCGGCGTGCGCAACCTGAGCGAAAGTTTCCTACCCGAACACCTGCGTTATCTGGGCACCTACTTCACGCGCCGGCGCATGAACCTGCTGTTCCCGATATCGGTCACGGTCTCGACGGCGCTGGCGGTCCTGATCTGGCGCGGCGCGCTCGCCGCGGACACCGGGGCTTTCGAGCGAACCGGGCTCACGTTCGCCGGCACCTTGCTGGCCTTGGCGATTCTCGAGCACTGGTTCATGGTGCTGCCCCTGCCCGCAGAGGGACTGTGGAGCTGGGGGCTCAAGTCGCGCGTGGCGCCGTTGCGTCCCTGACCTGCGCCGCGGGCGGTTTGGAAAAACGACGGGCTCCGTGAAGCGGAGCCCGTTTCAGATGCGCACCCGCGGGCGCGGGGCTCAGGCGTATTCAGCCAGCGCCTGCCTCAGCTTTTGCATCGCCTTGACCTCAATCTGACGGATGCGCTCGGCGGAGACGCCGAATTCAGCGGCCAGGTCATGAAGCGTGAGCTGGTTGTCGCTTTCCCGCAGCCAGCGGGCCTCGACGATGCGTCGGCTGCGCGCATCCAGGTCCTGGAGCGCTTTCGCCAGTGCCTCACCGCGCTTGAGCTCAATTTCGCCTGCCTCCAGGATGCGCGACGGTTCGGCGTCGGCATCGGTCAGGTAGGCGATCGGGGCAAAACTTTCCTCTTCGCGCTCGACCGGTGCCTCGAGGGCGGTATCGCCGCCTGCGATGCGCATCTCCATCTCGCGCACTTCCTCGGGCTTGACGTTGAGTTCGCGCGCCAGGTCGTCCACCTGGTCCTGGGTGAAGCTGTCCAATCCCTGCTTGTGGCTGCGCAGGTTGAAGAACAGCTTGCGCTGCGCCTTGGTGGTGGCGATCTTGACCAGGCGCCAGTTGCGCAGCACGTACTCATGGATTTCCGCGCGTATCCAGTGCAGCGCGAACGAAACCAGCCGGACGCCGCGATCCGGGTCGAAGCGCTTGACCGCCTTCATCAGGCCGACATTGCCTTCCTGGATGAGGTCGGCATGCGGGAGGCCGTAGCCCAGGTAGCCGCGCGCCACCGAAACCACCAGCCGCAGGTGCGAAAGAACCAGGCGACCGGCTGACTGCAGGTCTTCCTTGTCACGGTAGTCGCGCGCGTAGCGCAGTTCCTCTTCGGGAGTGAGAACCGGGAAACGACTGACGGCCTGGATATAGCCCTCGATGCTGCCCACCATTGATGGAACCGGCAGGTTCCAGGCCGGGGCGGGGGCAAGGGCAAGATTTGCGGACATGGAAGACTCCTCTCTTCTGACTGTGGTCCCGGCCTGCGGCTTGTGACTTGGCCCGGGAACGCCTGTGCTGTGGATTGGATATTAGCACTCGCGAGCTTTGAGTGCTAACAAAGAGCAAAGTTCCCATGGACCGTTGGTTCGATGAATATATGTATATGTATACACTACATTTATCATATTTCACTTGAGATTAAAATATTTAACCCATTGTTTTTTCAATAGAACACTTTTGTCAAAATTCAGCCGCTATTCGCTAAGTCATTGTCTTAATTGAAAAAACCTCGGGATGCCCTTGCATTTGCCCCAAGCATGCTCTACAGTGGGAAAATGTAGGAAAAAGTGGATGAAGTTCCCAATAACTGTGCTGAAGGCGGGCAACGAGTGGGAAAAATCCGCGAATAGCACGAGGGGCAAACCAGGATGTTCCAGGGCGGGGCTAATCTCAATCTCGATGCCAAGGGCCGGATGACGGTTCCCGCGCGGCATCGCGACGCATTGCAGGCGCAATGCGAGGGTCGCCTCACGCTTACCAAGCATCCGGACGGCTGCCTGCTGATGTATCCGCGTCCGGTGTGGGAGGCGCGCCGCGAACAAATCGCCAAGTGGCCCATTGAGGCACGCGGCTGGGCTCGCATCTTCCTGGGCAGCGCCATGGATGTCGAACTCGACGGCGCCGGACGCCTGCTGATCGCGCCCGAACTGCGCGCGGCTGCCCAACTGGTGCGCGAGGTCGCGCTCGTCGGGATGGGATCGCATCTTGAAATCTGGGATGCCGCGACCCTGGCGGCCAAGGAAGCGCAGACCGTCGCGCAAGGCATGCCCGAGTCGATGGCCGGCTTCACCCTCTAGCACAGCACGCTCCCAAGTGAACCATGAAAACCAGGCCGCGCACATCGCCGTTCTTCTCGATGAGGCGGTCGATGCACTGGCCATCAGGCCGGATGGTGTTTATGTCGATTGCACTTTTGGACGGGGAGGGCACAGCCGGCTGATCCTGTCGCGCCTCGGCCCGAACGGTCGACTCATCGCGCTGGATCGCGATCCCGCAGCCATCTCAGCCGCTCGGAGCCTGGCCGATGCCAGGTTCCGAGCGGTGCATTCGGGCTTCTCGAGGCTCGACGCGGTTCTCGACAGGTGCGGGGTGGGAAAGGTGACCGGCGTGCTGATGGACCTGGGCGTGTCGTCACCGCAGATCGAAGTAGCGGAGCGGGGTTTTTCCTTCCGGCGCGACGGGCCGCTGGACATGCGCATGGATACGACGGCTGGCGAAACGGCGGCACAGTTCCTGGCAATGGCAACGGTGGAAGAGATCGGGGAGGTTCTGAAGAATCATGGGGAAGAACGGTTTGCTGTTCAGATTGCACAGGCGATTGCTGCTCGCCGCGCAGAGAGGCCGCTCGCTTCAACCCGCGAGCTTGCCGCCCTCGTTGCGGGCGTCGTCAGGTCGCGGACAAGGCGCCATGAACCGGGGCAGGATCCAGCGACCCGCACCTTTCAGGCTCTACGGATTCACGTCAATCAGGAGCTTGAGGAATTGCAGGCAGGACTGACAAGCGCGCTGGACCGTCTGGGCGCCGGCGGCAGGCTGGCGGTGATCAGCTTCCATTCGCTTGAAGATCGCATGGTCAAGCTCGCCATGCGCGCGCGCGTACGGCTCACCGAACCGCCCAAGGGGGTGCCCATCCGTGCCGCCGACCTGCCGGTTCCCGACTATCGTCTGATCGGCCGCGCGCAGCGGCCGGGCGTCGCCGAGGTGGCGGCCAATCCGCGCGCCCGCAGCGCGACCCTGCGGGTCATCGAAAGGATCGCAGCCGCATGACGCGCGTGAACCTCGTGCTTCTGGCGGTGCTGGTCGCCTGCGCCCTGGCCACGGTCACCTCCAATCACCAGGCCCGCAAGCTTTTCATGGAGCTCGAGCGTGCGCGCGCCGAGCAAAAGCGCATCGACGTGGAGTGGGGCCAGTTGCAGCTCGAGCAGTCCACCTGGGCCAAACATGCGTTGATCGAAGGCATCGCCACCCGCTCGCTGGCAATGCGGGCGCCCGACGCGCGGCGTCTGCAGTTCGTCAATCCGGCGCCCGCGCCGGCCGCGGCCCCGCCCAGGCAGGAGGTCGCCAAATGATGATTTCCGCGCCCAGCCCGCTGTTGCAGCTGCGCCTGCCGCTGTGGCGCTCGAGGATGATGCTGGCGATCGTGTTTATCGGCTTCGGCGCGCTGGCCGTCCGCGCCGCTTACCTGCAGGTATGGCACAACGATTTCCTGCAGCAAAAGGGCGAGTCGCGCTACAGCCGCACCATCGAAATCAGCGCTCATCGCGGCAAGATCACCGACCGCAACGGCGAGATCCTCGCCTCGAGCACCCCGGTACGCTCGATCTGGGCGATTCCCGATGACGTCGACCGTTCTGTGGAGAAGCGCCGGGAACTCGCGCGCCTGCTCGACATGCCGCTGGCAGAGCTGGAAAAGAAGCTGGCGGACGAGGACCGCGAATTCGTCTACCTGAAGCGCCAGCTGCCGCCGGAGCAGGCGGACCGGGTGGCGCAGCTGCGCATGAGCGGCATATTCCAGCAGCGCGAATATCGCCGCTATTATCCCGCCGGGGAGGTGGCCGCGCACGTGCTCGGCTTCACCGGGATCGACGAAACCGGCCAGGAAGGCATAGAGCTGGCCTTTCAGGCGGAACTCGCCGGCCACGCCGGCAGCCGGCAGGTGATCAAGGACCGCCGCGGCAATGTCATCGAGGACGTGGCCAGCGTTCGGGTGCCGCGCGACGGCCGCGATCTTGCCTTGTCGATCGACAGCAAGATCCAGTATCTCGCCTACCGCGAGCTCAAGAACGCCGTGGAGACGCATCGGGCCAAGGCCGGCGGGATCGTGGTCATGGATGTGATCACCGGCGAGGTGCTGGCCCTGGCCAACCTGCCGGTCTTCAATCCGAACAACCGTGCGCACTTGACCGGCGCGCAGTTGCGCAATCGGGTGCTTACCGACACCTTCGAGCCGGGCTCGACCATGAAACCCTTTACCGTCGCCCTGGCGATGGAACTGGGCATGGTCAAGCCGACCAGCATGGTCCAGACCGCCCCGGGCAAGCTCACCATAGGCAGCGCGACCATCTCCGACGCCCATCCGCACGGGGCCCTGAGCGTCACCGAGGTGATCCAGAAGTCCAGCAACGTCGGCACCGCCAAACTGGCGCTGGCAATCGACCGGCAGGACATGTGGGACATGCTCAACCGCGCCGGGTTTGGCGTCGTGCCGCGGGTGCAGTTCCCGGGCGCCGTCGCCGGCAGGCTGCGACCCTCGAAGGGATGGCGGCCGATCGAGCAGGCCACCATGTCGTACGGCTACGGATTGTCGGCCTCGCTGCTGCAACTCGCCCGCGCCTATACCGTGTTCGGTCGCGATGGCGATGTCATCGACGCCACCTTCGTCAAGGCCGCCGGTCCGGCGTTCGGCAGCCAGGTGGTGCATCCGGAGGTCGCGTACGCCATGCGCCAGATGCTCGAACTCGCCGCCGGACCCGGCGGCACGGCGCCGCGCGCCCAGACGATGGGCTACCGCGTGGCGGGCAAGACCGGCACCGCCCACAAGCAGGAAGGTAAGGGCTATGCGGAGCGCAAATATCGCGCCTCTTTCGTCGGTTTCGCCCCGGTGTCCGCGCCGCGCCTGGTGGTCGCGGTGATGATCGACGAACCCTCGGCAGGCCGCTATTTCGGCGGCGATGTGGCCGCGCCGGTGTTCTCCACGGTGGTGGGCGGCGCCCTGCGAATTCTCGGCGTCGCGCCTGACGCGCCGATGCGCCCGGTCGTGCTGCCCGCCGAAGGTGCCGGCGTGGAGGAAAGCATATGACCCCGGTACCAGTGTCGCGGCCGGCGGTTGTTGCGCGGGCGGGCCGCTGCGGCTTCCGCAGGGGTGCGCATCGTGGATGCTGATGGAATCCTCGCCATGCTGAACGCAGCCGCCATCGAAGTTCGCGACCTGTCGGCGGACAGCCGCAACGTGTCGCCGGGCGCTGTGTTTCTTGCCTATCCCGGGCATGGCGGTGCGCACGACGGTCGTGACCACGTGCCCGACGCCGTGCGCCGCGGGGCCGCCGCCGTGCTCTGGGAAGCCGCGGGCTTCGCCTGGAACCCCGCCTGGGAGGTACCGAATTTCGCCGTGCCCGGCCTCAAGCCGCTGGCAGGCCCCCTCGCGAGCACCGTATTCGGCCATCCTTCGCGCGCCCTCAACATGATCGGGGTGACCGGTACCAACGGCAAGACATCGGTCACGCAATGGGTCGCGCAGGCGTTGGGGCGCTGCGCCACGCCGTGCGGGGTGATCGGCACCCTGGGCGCGCGCTTCGGCGCTCTCGATGTGGCGGTGCCCAACACGACGCCCGATGCCATCCTGCTACAGCGCCTGCTGGCGCGCATGCGCGATGCCGGCGCGGCGGCCTGTGCGCTGGAAGTCTCGTCGATCGGGCTTGACCAGTCGCGTGTCGCCGGCGTGGAATTCGACATCGCGGTGTTTACCAACCTGACGCGCGACCACCTCGATTACCACGGTGACATGGCATCCTACGAGGCTGCCAAGGCGCGCCTGTTCGACTGGCCTTCCCTGACCCATGCGGTCATCAACGCCGACGACCCGGCCGGGCGGCGCCTGCTGGCACGCAAGCGCCCGGGCATCCAGGCCATCGCCTACGGGTTGGC
>CANGUJ010000164.1 GCA_947456845.1 Burkholderiales bacterium
CCATTCGGCCCCAAAGTGATGGTCAACGGCTACGAGATTTGGAAAGCCGACGTCGAAAAGTGCACCAAGTATCGCGTCACCAACATGAAGGGCTCGGCTTGCGGACGCTGCATGAAGATGTGTCCCTGGAATCGCGAGGACACCACCGAGGCCGAAACGTGGATGTGGCGCGCGATCGCCGAGCCGCTCGCCGCGCGCGCCTTGGCCGAGGAAGACGCCACCCAGGGCAAGGGCGAGCGCAACCCTGTCAAGCGCGGGTGGTTTGATCTAGAGGTCGTTGACGGAATCGCCGTCAATCCTTCCGCCGGCGTCAATGAACGCGACCTCGACCTCGGGCGCATGCGGCTTGCGGAGAAACAGAGGCTGGCGATGTTCCCGGTTGATCTGCAACCGCCGGGGGGAACCACGATGGCCCAGACCATTCCCGGTGATCGCGAGGCAGGGTTACGCATGTACGAACAGGCGGAGCGGCCGCAGAGCGCGCGGTCACGCCTTGCAGCAATTCCGATCGTCGCCATCCAGGGAGGAGCACCGTGAAGCTGACAATCAAGTGGCTGTGCATCATCGTCTGCGTGGTCTGCGGTACCGCAATGGCGCAGGGCTTTCCGTCCCGCCCAGTCCGCTTGGTTGTGCCCTTTCCGCCGGGAGCCGCCACCGACACGCTCGGTCGCCTGCTGTCGCAGAAGATGCAGGAGTCCTGGGGACAGTCCGTGGTAGTGGACAACAAACCGGGCGCCGGCAGCATCGTTGGCGCGGAGACCGTGGCCAAGGCGCCCGCGGACGGACACACGCTTTTCATGGGCCACATCGGCACACATGGCGCGAACCCCGCCCTCTATGCGAAGCTGCCCTACGATCCCGTCAGGGATTTCGCGCCGATTTCGTTGCTGGTGACCATTCCCAACCTGGTGGCCGTGCATCCCTCGGTACCGGCCAGCACCATTCGCGAACTCATCGATCTCGCCAAGGCCAGACCCGGCGCGCTCAACGTCGGCTCGCCCGGCATCAGCACCTCTGCCCACCTGATAATCGCATTGTTCCGTTCGATCACCGGCGCGGAGATGACCCATGTACCGTTCAAGGGCACAGCCGCCGCCCTGCAGGCACTGGGCGCGGGTGAAGTACAGGTGGGATTCGATACGGTGACATCGGTGATGCCGCAGGCGCGTTCAGGACGCGTCAGGGTTCTGGCCATCACATCGAAGGAGCGCTCGGCCGCCGCGCCCGACGCGCCACCGCTTGCCGAAGTCGGCGTTCCCGGCTTTGACGTGTCCACCTGGTTCGCGCTGTTTGCCCCGGCCGGCGCCCCCAGATCCGCCATCGAGAAAATCGGTGGTGAGACGGTTCGCATCCTGCAGAGCCGCGATGTCGCGGAGCGCCTGCAGGGCATGGGCATGACCATCATCGCAAGCACACCCGACCAGCTGGCCTCGCACGTGAACGCGGAAATCGCGCGCTGGGGCAAGGTGGTGCGGGAAGCCAACATCAAGGTGGATTAGGAACGACGATGAAAACCACGGACGCCCGTTTCATTCCCCTGCCCGGCTACCGCGAATATCCGCCGGCCGAAATGCTGGAACGGGCGCGCGCCTTCAACCTTGACATCCAGCGTCGCCGAACGGTGCGGGAGTTTTCCGATCGCGCCGTACCGCGGGAGGTTATCGAGCAATGCCTTCTTGCCGCCGGCAGCGCGCCGTCCGGCGCCGCCCTGCAGCCATGGCAGTTCGTGGTGGTTGGCGATCCCGCAGTGAAATCACGCATCCGCTCCGAGGCTGAAAAGGAGGAACGGGCGTTCTACAACGGCCGCGCACCGCAGGAATGGCTGGATGCCCTGGCGCCTCTCGGCACGGACGAGCACAAGCCATTTCTCGAGATCGCACCCTGGCTGATCGTAATCTTCGAGAAAACCCACTCCGAGCTCGATGACGGCAGGCGGGTGAAAAACTACTACGTCGGGCAGTCCACCGGTATCGCCTGCGGCATGCTCATCGCAGCACTGCACGCCACGGGCGTGGCCACACTGACCCATACGCCCAGCCCGATGGGTTTCCTCAACACCATCCTCAGGCGCCCGAAAATCGAGCGCCCGTTCCTGCTCCTGGTGGCGGGCTACCCCGCACCCGATGCCAGGGTACCGGACATCAAGCGCAAGCCCCTGGACAAGATCGCAACCTTCGTTTGAAGGCGCGGCTTCACACCCCGAGCAATTCCACCTCGAACTGCAGCGTCGCGTTGGGCGGAATCACGCCGCCCGCGCCACGCGCCCCGTAGCCCATTTCGGGCGGAATCGTCAGCACGCGCTTGCCGCCGATCTTCATGCCGGCGAAACCCTCGTCCCAGCCCCGGATCACATGCCCGGCCCCGAGGGGAAACTCGAAGGGCTGGCCGCGGTCCTTGCTGGAATCGAACTTCGCGCCGCGCACCCCGTCGTTGAACAGCCAGCCGGTGTAGTGCACCGAAATGTAGGCGCCTGCGACAGCCTCGGCGCCGCTGCCGACGGTGATGTCTTCGATGATCAGTTGCGAGCTCATGGGAATGTCCTCGAAAAAATGCGCCCAGTATATAGGCTGGCGCCCCCCGCCCAAGCGCGCCTCAGCCCTCCGCCTTGGGCATGCGCAGTGCGATCCATGCTGCGAGCGCGTTGAGGACGACGCCGGACACAATCGGGATAGCGTAGCTTTCGGTGCGGTCGTATGCCCACCCCGCGAACGTCGGGGCGACCAGGGTCCCGACGCCGGCGGCGACATAGAGCAGCCCGATGATGCCCGAGAGGTTGAGGGCGCCGAAAAAGCCCATCGCCAACGGCGGCGCCAGCCCGACGTATCCCCCGTAACCGAGTCCGAAAACCGCCGCGAACAGGGCGAGCGACGCGAACGACGCCGGCAGGGCGAGCGCGACCCACCACCAAGCGAATGCGAGCCCCATCAGGGCGAACATGGCAGCATAGGAATCGCGCCTGCCGAAGCGGTCGGCCAGTGCCGTCAGGAAGAAACGGCCGCCAAAACTGCCCAGCCCGATGATGCCCAGCAGCAATGCGCCCGCCTCGGCCGACAGGCCGCGGTCCTGTGCATGCCGCGCCAGATGCACGAACGGCATGAACTGGACCAGTCCGGTCACCAGCAGGGTCGAGAAGAACAGCGCGAAAGTTCTCGATCGCACCGCCTCCAGCCAGCCCATGCCGGCCGCGTGCGCGCCGACGGGGCCGTGCGCCGCGTTGTCGGGGTGCAGACCCAGGCGCTGCGGCGATTTTTCCAGCAACAGGGTGCCGGCTGCGCCGAGCACAAGCGTGCCCGCCGCCAGGATCTCGAGCGTGCCGCGCCAGCCGAATGCCGCCGTCGCGCGCACCGCCAGCAGCGGCACCACCAGCGTGCCCAGTCCGATCCCGGAAGAAGCGATGCCGGCGGCCAGCGCCCGGCGCTTGATGAACCAGGGCTGGACTGCCGCGATCGCCGGCACATAAGCGCAACCGACGCCGAAGCCGATGGCCAGCCCGAAGGCGGCATAGAACTCCATCAGGCTGCCGGCCCGGCTGGCCCAGAACAGCCCGGTGCCGAGACAGGCGATGCCGAATCCGGCCACCCAGCGCACATGGGTGCGATCGGCCACCACCCCTGCAACCGCGCCAATGCTGAAATACAGAAAGACCGCCAGCGCGAAGGCAAACGAAACATCGGCCCGATTGGCGGAAAACTCGGCCTGCAGCGCCGGGAAAAACGACGAAAAGGAATAGGTGGCGCCGAAAATGGTGAACAGCAGCACATGCACCGACCAGACCACGATCCAGCCATGGAAGAGTCGGGCGGACTTGGCGGATTTCATCGTGCAAGGGTCCGGGAGGAAAGCGTCTGCATGAACTCGGAAAGAGAGCGGCTCGCCCGGATGCCCCTTACCACCGGACGGTCGTTCCGGAGGCCGGGCCGGGGTCGGACCAGTAGGTCGGGCCCATGGGTTGAACTCATGGCGGCGCCGGTGCAGGTTACCGCAGGTTGGCCGGGTTGGCGCGACGGCGGAATCGGCTAAATTCGGCCCATGCAAGCCGGTTCGCACACTACTGCCCCGAACAGGACCAGGCGTCCGTCCGCCGCCGCCGGCGAAGCCGTGCTGCTGGCCCTGGCCGCACCGCGCACCCCCTTTGTCCAGGTGATTCGCCAGGCAGGCCGGGCGACGCAGCTCGAACTGGCCGGAAGGCTGCGCGTGACGCGCGCTCCCGCCGGGCAACTCGTCATCAGCGCCCGCGATGCAAGCGGACGCTGGAGGCGTTCCACCCGCCTGGAAGACACTGCGCTGCTGCGGCCCGCGCAACTCGCAAGCCAGGCGATCGTGCAGGCAGCGCAAACGACGCTGGCGCAAGGCGCGACCGCCGGCGGGCTTACCGCGGCCGACCGGGGTTATGCGGAAAAACGCATCCGGACCGACCTCTACCCCGAGGCCTGCGGTGAGCGCGCCGCGCGGACCATCCGCGCGGTGATGCTGCGCGACATCGCCGAGCCCCGCCTGCTGCGCGCCGCCTGCCTGGTGTTCGGTGCCGGCGTTTCGATCCGCGACTACAACAACATGGTCCGCGCAGGCGCCCCGGTTCTGATGCGCATCGCCACCGAACTGCCCAACCTGGCCCCGGTGTTGGCGGGCCACGTAAGGCGGCTTGCGCGCAGCGCCGAACCGGCGGCCTCGCTCGGACTCATGGGGCAGGCGCGCGCCGAGCTGATGTGCGCCGGCGACGCCGGCCGGCTGGCCAGACGCGACTGGAAATGGCTGTCGCATCAATCCAACGGCACGGTGCGCCGACTTCTGGCGCTTGCGCAAGAAGGTGACACGCCGGGCCAGGCCGGCTGGGCGGTGCGGCTCTTCGCCACCGCACGCATCCGCCGGCCGCCCGCGGTGATGGTGGCCTTGACCGATGCCGGCGGCACACTCGCGCGCGCCCTCGCCCTGGTGCGCGAGGATGAGGACATGGGCCGCCTCGAGGACCTGGCGAGGCTGCTGCGCCTGGCCATGCTGGAATGGCGGCACCGCGCCGCACTGGGACAGTCGCTACGCTTCATGCGCGACGACCTCGCGTACCTGATCGACTGGTGGATCGACCAGGCGCGGCTTGGCGGCGCGCTGATCCCGCACAACGCGAGTTGGGCGTCCATTGTCCGGCGGCAACAGCGCTGGCATCAGATGATCATATTGAGGAACCCCGAATTCCTGCTGCACTGGCACAGCGCGGTCCCGGCGCACGAAGCCGCGGGCTATCGGGTGGTTCCGCTGACCGATTCGCTGATGCTGGCCCGCGAAGGCATGGAAATGCGGCATTGCGTGGCCAGCTATGCGCGCGACTGCGCTGCCGGCCACACGCGCATTTTCGCGTTCGAGTCCGGCGCTTGCGGTGAGCGGGCCACGGTCGAACTGCGCCGCCGCGCAGCGCGCTGGTATGCAGGCCAGGTCAAGGGCCCGTGCAACGCCGAGGTGTCGCCGGGCATGCGCATGGCCGCGGAGCGCCTCGCCTCGCGCTATGCCCACGCCGACGGCCGGCGCTGAGGCCGCGCGACGGGCATCATCGCCGCCGACGCGGCGCAGTTGGCCGAAAGCATCAGGGTCGTGCGGTTATAATCCGGCCGCTCCCGGCGGGGCGCTCGTCCATCCTGCGAAAGACCCCATGTTCGGCCGTTTCATGCCCAAGGAAGGGCGGTTCTTCGAGTTCTTCAACGAACACGCCCTCGCGATCGTCGATGGCGCGCGCGAACTGGCGTCGCTGATGTCGCATTTCGATGACCTGCAGCGGCGCGCCTATTCGATCGAATCCATCGAAAAGCGTGCCGACAAGATCACCCACGCCACGGTGGACCTGCTGCACAAGACATTCATCACCCCGCTCGACCGCGACGCGATCCATCAACTGATCACGACCATGGACGACATCCTCGACCTGATCGAGGATGTGGCCCATTCGATCTTCCTGTACGACATCAAGCGCGTGACACCGGAGGCGCAGAAACTGGCCGAAATCTGCGTCGCCTGCAGCGAGAAGGTGCAGGCTGCGGTGCGCCTATTGCCGTCGATGGAGAACGCCTCCGAAATCCTCGCCGTCTGCGAGGAAATCGATCGTCTCGAATCCGAGGCCGACCATGTCATGCGCGCGGCCATGGCCAAGCTGTTCCGCGAGGAGCCGGACGTGCGCCAGGTCATCAAGCTCAAGGAAATCTACGAACTGCTCGAATCGGTCACCGACAAATGCGAAGACGTGGCCAACATCATCGAAGGCATCATCGTCGAGAATGCCTGATGCGGACGCACGGCAAGCCGGTTCCGGCCCTTGAAACCGCCCCGTCCCGCCGATCCTGACCCGCCCGCATGACCCTCCAGATCCTGCTGTTCCTGATTCTGCTGGCGCTTGCGTTCGACTTCATGAACGGGTTCCACGACGCCGCCAACTCCATCGCCACGGTGGTGTCCACCGGGGTGCTTAAGCCGCATTGGGCGGTGCTGTGGGCGGCCACCTTCAATTTCATCGCCTATTTCCTGTTCCCGCTCAAGGTGGCGGCGACCATCGGCAAGGGCACCATCGACCCTTCCATCGTCGACCATTACGTCATTTTCGGCGCCCTGGTCGGCGCGGTGACCTGGAACGTGGTCACCTGGCTATACGGGATTCCGTCGAGTTCCTCCCATGCGCTGATCGGCGGATTGGCCGGCGCGGCCGTAGCCAAGGCCGGCACCGGCTCCCTGGTGATGGCGGGCATCGGCAAGACCGTCGTGTTCATCGTGTTGTCGCCCATGCTGGGTTTCCTGTTCGGCTCGCTGTTGATGCTGCTGGTGTCATGGCTGTTTGTCGCGGCTACGCCGCGCAAGGTGGATGGCTGGTTCCGCAAGTTCCAGCTGGTGTCAGCATCACTCTACAGCCTGGGCCACGGCGGCAACGACGCCCAGAAGACCGCGGGCATCATCTGGATGCTGCTGATCGCGGCGACCGCGGCGCAGCCGGCCGGACTGCCGAACTGGATGCAAGCCACAAGCGACCACCTGCCGCACTGGGTGGTGCTGGCGTGCTACCTGACCATCGGCATGGGCACCATGTTCGGCGGCTGGCGTATCGTCAAGACCATGGGCCAGAAAATCACGAAATTGAAGCCGGTCGGCGGATTCTGCGCCGAAACCGGCGGCGCGATCACCCTGTTCCTGGCCACCGGCCTGGGCATACCGGTCTCCACCACCCATACCATCACCGGCGCCATCGTCGGCGTCGGTTCGGTGCAAAAACTCTCGGCGGTGCGCTGGGGCGTGGCGGGGAGCATCGTCTGGGCATGGATACTCACCATCCCCTGCTCGGCCTTCGTGGCGGGCGTAGCCTGGTACATCGGCACCCGGCTGTTCTGACTGCGCACCGCCACGCTCAGCGGATACGCCGGCGAATCGCCGCCGCAATGCGGCGCGGCAGCACGCGGGTCGAAGCGGGCGGGTCTCGAAGCGGGCGCGCCCCGCGCGGATTCAGTGCCGCTTTTCGCGGAAGAGCCCGAGCTTTTCCTGCGCCGAACGATCCGAGAACCCGAACAGCACGGCGTCGTCCTGCGCGTGATGGGTGTGCTTGAGCCAGCCCGGCACGATGAACACGTCGCGCGGCTTCCATTGCATCACCTTCTCGCTACCGTCCGGCAGAGTCACCCGGGTTTCGCCCTTGCCCTCCACGCATACGAAGCCCAGCCCGTCGGTGGACTGGTAGGTGCGCGAGGCGAAGCCCCTGGGCAGCCATTGCATGGTGGTGGCGATGGTCGGCATGGCCCAGTCGCCGCTGGCCGGATTGATGTACTTGAGCTTGTAGCCGAAGTGCGGGTCGGGATCGCCGGCGCGGCTCATGCGGTACAGAGCGTCCCGGGTGCGCGCGTACGGATAGTTGAAGATCGGCGAGGTGGCGCCGGTCGGGCGGTAGTCGATCGGCAACAGGCCCGCGCCGTAGCGCGCCAGGGCGTCGCCCTCCGGGCGATTGACCGGATAGCGTTCCTCGTCCCACTCCTCGCGGAACTGGCCGTGGAAATGCGCCACCGTCGAGACGTCG
>CANGUJ010000165.1 GCA_947456845.1 Burkholderiales bacterium
CGGCGCGATCTTCGATCGCGACCTGCGCAGCGCCGTGCGCTACAGGCCGCCGACGGCGAAGCGCCCGATCGGAGAGCGGTTGATGTTCGGGGTGGCAAGGCTGTTGTCGCCGTTGCTGTAGCCGACGGGGCATCGAGCCTGATGCGCAACGAAGCGCGACTGGACTGATCGAACGACGGATCGCAAAGGACAAGGGAACATGGTAAATGCGGCTCAAGCGGGTGCCAAGACCCCTTGTCTGCACCGGTGACAGGAGAGTGATTCTCATGCGCGCCGGGCGCTGTCCTGCGCGTCCTGCTGCAATCCTTGCCACCGCGCTGCATGCGATAGCCGCCAGTCCCGTGAACGCCCAGCCATGGCCGACCGAACCGGTTCGCCTGGTCGTGCCCTTCTCACCCGGCGCCAGCAACCATATGCTGTCGCGCGTCACTGGGCAGGCAATGAGCCCCGAGCTCAGCCAGCGGAACGTTGTCGAAAACCGTCCGGCGTCCCGTCGAACCACCGGAGCGTCAGCGGCCGGCCGCTCGAGGCGAAAACTCGGGCAAGCCTTCGAGCGCGGCCGGCTCCAGGCGATCGTCGCGAAACAGCTTCGGGTAGTAGAACTCGCGCAACGAGGCGTGAAAATCGCGAACCCGGGCCTCGTAGGCGAGCGACGCCCGCACGTCAGTCCTCGCCAGGACCTGAAGGGCACGTTCGAGCAGCACGGGCGGTGCGATGAGGGCGAGCCAGCCGGCCAGCCGGTCGCGTTCCATGCGCCCGTCGGTGTAGGCCTCTGACAGCGCCTGCGCCTTCTGGTCACCCACCTGCTGGAAGGCGAAATACCATTTCCATTCGAAAGGACGCTCGACCGCGGTGTAGGCCGCCCATTGCGGATGACGTTCGACGAAGGCCGCCATGGTGTTCGCCTTGGGCAGGTCCCAGCCGGCATTCACCGCCTCGCGCTGGGTCATCACGATGTCTGCGCCGGACGGCATGGGCACTGTGCGGTCGATGGCGATGCGGCCGGCGGCCGGGACGACGACGCCCAGAAGGATCCACAGCGCCACCAGCGCAGCCAGGATCACTTCCGCGGTCTGCTGCCATGCCGCCAGGACGGCGCAGACCAGGGTCCAGAACAGCACGTAGGCGAACAGCAGCGCGCAGGCCGCGAGCAGCGTCGGTGCGGCGGTACCACTCAGCCCGGCGGCCACCACCAGCGGAAGCACAGCCGCACTGAACACGACGGTGGCGCGCAGCCCGGCGCGAAGGCGCCACAACCGGCCGGAGTCTCCAGCGGCAGTCGCCACCAGCAGGTCATGCCGCCCGGCCACGCGCTCGCCGGCGCGCAGACCGTGCAGCAGCACGATCAGCACCAGGGGCAGCACGAAGGCCGCGAAGAACGCGAAGTCGAAGCGTCCGACCAGGGCCAGCACCGGATGACCGGCGTCGCGCTCGTGGATCTGGCCTTCCAGCGCCAGCATGCGCACACGGTGCTTCCACGCCGCATCGTCGCGTCGTCCGAGCGCGGCAAACGCGAACTCGGACGGTGGGTCGTAGGTCAGGTGGAAGCTGTGATAGACGGCGCTCCATTCCTTCCGCGTCTTGAGCACGGCCATGCGTTCGGCGCGATCCGCTTCGACCAGGTGGGCAATCGTGGCCTTCTGCCGATGGACTTCGTTGAGCCCCGCAGACACCGCCAGCACCGACAGGAAGAGCACGACCAGCCACCAGGCCCACGCCGACCGGTCACGCGCGAGGAAGGCCGCCTCGCGACGGAGCGCGGACCAGACGCTGGCGGACGCGGAGCGCGCACTCATGGCTTCAACCGTCCGCCGACCCATGCGCCAGCTCCGACCAGGACCGCGAACCACGCACAGAGCATCAGCCACTGGGACTGCGACCGGGCGAGTCGGCTGCCCGCCGCATCCGGCTCGAAGACGAAGCGGTCGAGCAGCCGCCAGTGGCTTGCATCCACGCGCGTTCGCGCCTCGGCCTGTGCATCGCTGCTGCGACGGATGTCGTCGCTGAAGGACAGCTTTTCGGCATGTACCCGGTTCAGGCCCTGCACGAAGGCGAAGCGCAGGGCCTCGGCCTCCTGCAGGAAACGATGGTGGTGAGCGAGATCGGTGCCGGCAAGCGCACGCGACGCATCGGCCACCGCAAGCAGTGGCGTGAACCAGCCATGGCTGGCCAGCACGATTGCCTGGCGCGTTTCCGCCGCCATCTGCGCCCGGGCATAGGTATTCAGCGTGTCGGTGAGCTTCTGCTCGCTGGCCTGTGCAACGAGGCCACGCAGGTTCACCGGCAGGTCTTCGACGCGTTGCACGCCGTGTTCGGCCAGCAGCTCGGCACGCAACCGGGCAAAGGCAGGATCGTTCACGTTGTAGCCATCGCCCAGCTTGCGCAGGTCGGACAACATCACGAGGTCGGTCTCGAGCTTGCCGGCCATCGGCGCGGCGTTCGAAGTCGCACTGACGGCAACGGCGGGCAGCACCAGGGTCAGCACGACCCAAAGCGTTGCCAGCGCTGCGAGCACGGCCGTGCGGCGCCTGAGCAGCGCCGAGGCGAGCAAGGCCAGTGCGCCCCAGATCGACAGGTACAGCAGGTAGACACCCACCAGCGCCACCGCAGCCAGTGGCGGATCACCGTCACGCACGGCCAGGGCTGCGCTCAGCGCGAGCGGCAATGACATCAACACGATGACGGACAGCAGCGCCGCCGCCTTGCCCGCGAGCAGCAGCCGGCCAGGCGCGCCTTGCGCAAGCAGGGTTGCCAGCGTGCCGGCCTCGCGCTCGCGGGCGATCAGGCCATGCCCCAGCAGGATCACCAGCAGGGGACCGAACAGCTGGTACACCATTGCGGGGCTCAGCCAGCTGAAGCCCCCTAGATCCGCGCTGGCACCGGATGGCGCGAACATGGGCGTGTTCTGCCGGTGGCCTTCGAGGAAGATCGACTGTCCGGTCACGGGGTCCAGACCCGGATCGAATCCGGCCAGGGGTGTCGGCGTGCGAAACACGTAGTGCCCGTAGTGCACCATGCGGTGCGGATGGCGGGCGGGTTGCGCCAGGAAGGCTGCCTCGGCCTTGTCCTGGTGGTGCGTACGCTCGGCCGCCTCACCTTGCATCCGCAGCGTGGTCACCGCCGTCGTTGCAAGCAGCAGCCCAGCCATGAGGAGCGCGCTGCCCAGGACAAGCCGTGAACGCAGCCAGTAGCGCCATTCGGCGCCGGCGATCACGCGCAGGCGTATCATGCTGCGGCCCGGGGTGAGAAGGCGCGATGCACCGTCTCGGTGTCGATGCGCCCGCCGGGAGGCGCTTCGAACTGTGCCACCAGTTGCCCGCCACGCAGCAGGCCGATGCGATCGGCCACCTGGCAGGCGCCATAGACATCGTGCGTCACCATCAGTATGGCCTTGCCGGCATCGGCAAGGCCGCGCACCAGTCCGTGGAATTCGTCGATGGCCGTGGGATCCAGCCCGGACGTCGGTTCGTCCAGCAGCAGGATGCCCGTGTCGCGAAGGATGGCCAGGGCAATGGCCACCTTCTGGCGCATGCCCTTGGAATAGCTGCGCAACTTGAGGCCTCTCGCCTCGGCCCCCAGCGAGACCCGGTCCAGCGCCAGGTCGATCTCGTCCGCGCTGCATCGCATGTCCGCCAGCTGCAGGAAGTAGTCCAGGTTCTCGCGGGCATCGAGATGTTCGTACAGTGAGGCCGCTTCCGGCAGATAGGCCATGGCGCGGCGGGCAGCAGCCAGATCGGACCCGACATCGAGGCCATCGACGACAACCCGGCCGCTGGCGGCAGGCACGAAGCCGAGGAAGGCGGCCAGGGTCGTCGACTTGCCTGCACCGTTGCCGCCCAGAAGCCCGTAGACCTCGCCGCCAGCCACGTTGAAGCTGACGCCCGACAGCACTTCCTTCCCCGAGCGAAGCACGCGCAGCTGCTCGGCCTGAAGCTTCGGCATGTGGGCAAGGGACGTGACGCTCGGATTCATCTGCACCTCGGGTGAAGGGGGCTGGTCAGGGTGCTCGGCAACAGTTCCGGGACGCCGAGTGCCGAAATCGGGACGCGCGACCGTAGGCCGTGGCCAGGATGGACGCGCATAGCCAGGACTCAGTCGTCCATCCACAATCCATCGATTGCAAGGAGTACGCGTGGCGCCTCATCGGCGGTGACTGCCGGCGACCGATGGATGGCGCCCCGGCGCTCGTTGCCCGGCCAGGCACAGCCCTTGAGCAGCACGAGGTCGAAAGGTGCGGCTTGAAGAATCCCCGCCGCATCCTGTCCCGGGCCGGAGGACGGGTCGGCCGGCCAGTCCGCGCCTGCGCCGGGTTTTCCGCGATCGGCCGCACGATCATCCAGCCACTCGGTCGCCGCCCCCCGATACGTGCACAACAGGCGCAGTCCGACCTTGTCGACATGGAATCGAGGGCACATGGCCCGGCTGATCAACTCGAGCCGAACGCCCATGGCGGGACAGCCGATCAGGTCCGCGAAAAGTTCCTGCAGGCCCGCAACGTCCGCCCTGACAGCGTCGGCGAGTGGGCTGTCCGGCAGGCCGTGCGCAGGGCCACCCTCAGGCGCAGGCATCCGGGTTCGGAAGCCGTTCAAGAGTTGCCCCTGGAGGGCAAGAAGATCGAGGCGCCGTGATATCTCCGGGTCAGGCTCGCGCCTGAGGCACACCACCTGGACTTCAGGATCGAACACGCATACCAGATCGGCCGGATCTGAAACGAATCTGGATGCCCCCGCGCTTGCCGTGCGGTGGAAGGGAAGGAAAGACGGATCGTTCACTACTCGAAGCCTGCGAATTGACTCATGGGCTGTGCGATTCTTAATGATATGTCCATCTCATTAATGGATGATACATTGGAAATGTCAACGAATGCTCAGGCAACTGCACGATGGAAAGAAACACGCGCCAGCGCGCTGCGATCCTCGACGCCATCTCGCGGGCCGGTCGTCCGTTGCTGCCCAGGGAAGTCCTCGCCGCCGCGCAACGAACGACGCCCGGGCTCGGCATCGCGACCGTGTATCGGAATCTCAAGGCGATGCTTGCCGAGGGGCAACTCAGCGCTGTCGAGTTGCCTGGGGAGAACGCTCGCTTCGAGAAGAGCGGAAGCCAGCATCACCACCACTTCCAGTGCATGCACTGCCAGCGCGTCTTCGACGTGAGCGGCTGCCCAGGCGACCTCTCCCGGCTGGCGCCGCCAGGCTTCGCAGTTGACGGCCATGAGTTGACGCTCTACGGTCGTTGCAAGGAATGCCTCTAGCAGGGAAGGCTGGACCACTCATCTCGCTGTAGCGGCGTGATTGAAGGTGCAGGAGCAACGTAGACGCACCGGACCCGCCCGGTTCTCAGGGCCCACGCACCTCGCGCCGGGTTGCACGGCGCTGGCCCCGCAGCCGTCGCCAACCGATGACAACAGCCGTGATGCTCGCGGCGAACCCACCGACGCTCGCGGACACGATGACCACGTCCCAGACCGGTCGAGCCGTGTACAGACCGGGGAAGTCAAGGCTGTGCAGCGCGTTGAACAGCCAGCGGTAGGCGCGACGCGAGCGATCCATGCGGTCGACGACGCGTCCGGTCGTCGGATCGATGTGATACCAGGTCGCTGCAGGGTCATCGAAGCGAACCCTCAATACCGGCAGCACGCGCAAGCCCCGGCGCGAATAGTGATACGTGTCGTAGCGATCGAGCATCGACCATTCAACGATCCGGTAGCCGGGCATCAGGCTTGTCGCGGCCTCGACGAGCGTGGAGACCGGGATCGCGGGCAGCGCTGTGCAGGGCTGCCCAGCGCGCATCGCTCGAGTGGTGCCGACCACTGACCGTTCGATCAGCCACATCGTGCCCGAGACGAACGCCAGGTCGATCTCGGCAGTCGGGGCAGTAGACGCAGATGGCGCTCCCGGACCGTCGCACCTGCCGCTGCGTGATCGAGCGCCGTCGGTCGCTGGCACATCGACCGCAGACCAGGCAAGAGCCTCGAGCCCGCGTATGCCCGAGAAAGCAACCAAGGCATCGCGCGTCGGGGTCGGTGTCGCGAAAACCCGCCCGGGATTCATCGACAGCAGCCCGCTCGCGATCCAGGCAACGATGAACAAGGCGAACACGAGGCTGGTCCAGTGATGCCACGCCATCCAGCCACGGTAGGGGGAGACGACGCCACCGCTGGCGCGGCGCCGCCACCGCATGCGCCATACGCCGAGCACCGCGCCCGTGGCCGCCGCCGCCAGCGCGCCCGCCGATACCCAGATGACCGTCTGCCGCCACGCTTCCGGGCGTTCACGCAGGATTGTCGGATAGATCCAGTGCGGAACCGATCCAAGCCAGTTCCAGAAGCGCTCGTTGCGTGTCGTGTCACGCACGACTTCACCGGTGCGTCCTGACACATAGAGGACCGTGCCCGGCGCATCGGCCATGGCCACCCTGTACAGCGGTCGGTGCGCATCGAGGACCTGGGGAACCGTCCACTGATCGTTGTGGATACGCGTGATCCCGGAAGGATCCGCGCCACTCCCCGAGCGCGCTGCAAAGGCACTGGCCAAAAGCGACGCGACCTCGGCGTCGACGCCAGCAATCAGTGCGCCGCTGCTCGCGTCCACCACGCTCCAGCGACCGCTCCAGTCCAGGAAACGGTAAACCGGCCGCTCCAGCAACATTCCCAGACGCGCCTCGCGCGGAAACTCCACGAGGCCCGCTGCGGACAAGGCCTGCGCAGGCAGGATGCGCACGGCCTCGACGTTCAGTGGGAGCAGGCCGCCGACACGCTCCGGCTCGGTCAATCGCGGGTAAGGGACATAGATCATGACCACGCCCGAAGCAAACCAGGTCGCGAACAACAGGCAGAACGCGACACCCAGCCACCGGTGCAGCAGGATCAGCCAGCGCTTCATCGATGACCGCACCGCAGGCGCGACACACACTTGCATGTCCCGGCGCCAAGCTGGTATCTTCACTATATGCACCTGAGTTGCATTAAAGAAACGCGATTCTATCTCAACCCGATGGCTGCCGCGAATGTTCGCGGTGTTCGCTGGCTGGAAGCCAGGCCGTTGAACCTGCCCCGGAGCGCCCTTCCCATGCCAAAGCCCATCCTGCGCGGTCTCAGCCGCCATTCACACTACGCCTTGCTGCTGCTCGCGCTGCCGTCACTCGCCCACTCACAGGAACGTTTACTGAAGGAAGTGGAGATCCGCGGGACGCGCGCCACCGAGCGCATCGAACTGGACCAACCAAGCGCCGTTGGCAGCCGAATCGGGCTCACCCCGCGCGAGACGCCGGCAAGCGTGGAGATCCTCGATCAGGAAACGATCCAGCGCCTGGGCGCGCGCACGCTCACCGAAGCCATGGCCCTGGCCGCAGGCGTAACGACCGGCGTTCCCGGGGGTGCGCCGGGAGTGGTTTCGATGCGTGGCTTCACGGGAAACGCCATCACCTACCTTTTCGACGGCACCCGGATCCAGGGCGCCTCGATGACTGCGCGGCCGATGGACTCCTGGAACTTCGAGCGGGTCGAGATCCTTCGCGGCCCGGCCTCGGTGCTCTATGGCGAGGGCGCGCTCGTAGGCGCGATGAACTTCGTTCCCCGCCGCCCCAACCGGGAGGTCGCGACCGCTGAAGCCCTGGTCAGTTACGGGAGCTTCGACACACTGCGCACCGCAGCGGGCATCGGCGGGCCGCTCGGCAAGTCAAGCGCATTCCGCATCGACTTCAGCCGAAACGCCACTGGCGGCTTCATCGACCGGACACGCGGCGAGATGCTCAATCTGACGAGCGGCCTGAGTACCGATTTCGGCGGCGGGGTGCGACTCGATCTGTCATTCGACTACGCGAAGGACGATTTCCAGGGCTATTGGGGCACCCCGATCATTCCCGCGTCGGTCGCACGCAACCCGACCGGTCTGGTCAATGACGCGCGGGGTTGGGTGTTCGACCGTGCGCTCGAGCGGACCAACTACAACGTGACCGACAACGTGTTTCGCAGTGATTCAGTGATCGGCCGGGCGAAACTCACATGGCGCGCAAG